>DASWAW010000517.1:0-3450 GCA_036390955.1 Arthrobacter sp. | reverse complement strand
CGAACCGCGCGGCCGCGTCCGGGTCCTCGCGGACCTGCGCATTGCCGGTGACGAAGGCATCATCGAGAACGCCTGGGCTGCCGGCGACGTCGCGGCGGTGCCGGACCTCACGGGCAACGGCCTGCCGGACGGCACCTGCGTCCCGAACGCCCAGCACGCGCTGCGCCAGGCAAAGCTCCTCGCCAAGAACCTGTGGGCTTCCCGCTGGGACAAGCCGCTCAAGGATTACAAGCACAAGAACCTGGGCGCCGTCGCCGGCTTCGGCGAGTGGAAGGGTGTGGCCAACATCAACCTGCTCGGCCGCATCGGACTCAAGGGCCCGCTGGCCTGGCTGGCCCACCGCGGCTACCACGGCATGGCCATGCCGACCGTGGAACGCAAGATCCGCGTCATCTTCGGCTGGATCCTGGCCTTCTTCATGGGCCGCGACACCACCCAGCTCGTGGACCTGGACAACCCGCGCGCCGCCTTCGTTGCCGCTGCGACCCCGGCCCCCAAGCCGGCCGCAGCTGCCGCTCCGCCCGCCGCTCCCGCCGCCGCGGCGCCGGCAGCAGAGGCCGGCAAGGCAGCCAACAAGCAAGCAGTCCCGGCTGATTCCAAGTAGTCTGCAGCAGCCTTCGACGGCGGCCGTTCCCTTCCGGGGGAGCGGCCGCCGCCGCCGTTAACCCGGCTTCCGCCGCTGCCGGCCAGCCCCTGCGCCGCCCTCCGCCGGTACCAGCCCCGCCCTGCCACTGCGGGGCTGGCCGGACCCGCCGGCCTCGCCGGACGTGTCCGCGTCCGCGCCTAGACTGGCACCATGACCGCTGAAAAGGACCTCCATACCCTGCTGGCCACCATGCACCCGGAAATCCGCGAGGGCGAGTTCGTCTACGTCCTCTGGCCGCACGGCCGGCCCCTCGCCGGGGCGATCTCGGCCGCCGTCCGCGAAGCCGAAGGGCTCACCGTGGTGCTGCCCCGGGCGGAAGCCGACAGCCTCGGGCTGAGCTACGACTTCGTCGGCGCCTGGATCACCCTCCAGGTGCACTCCTCGCTGGAAGCCATCGGCCTGACCGCCGCCGTCAGCGCCGCCCTGACCGAGGCCAAAATCAGCTGCAATGTCCTCGCCGGCTTCCATCATGACCACCTCCTGGTCCCGGTGGCGGACGCTGACCGGGCGCTTGAGGTGCTGCACGAACTGGTCGCCGCCAACGGGGAACACAAACCCGCTCCGGAGCTGGTGTTGCGCAGCGAACAGTCCGCGGACCGGCCCGCCATTCTCGCCCTCACGGCGGCGGCCTTCGCCGTCTCCCCGGTCACGGGGCTGCCCGTCGAGGGCGAGCCCGAGGAGGTGCAGCTCCTGGCCGCGCTCTTCGACTGCCAGGAATACCTGCCTCAGTTCAGCGTCGTCGCGGAGCTCGGCGGTGAGATCGTGGGGCACGTGATCAGCACCCGCGGCTGGGTGGGGGAGCTGGAGCTGCTGGGCCTCGGCCCGATCGGCGTGGTGCCGCGGCTGCAGCGCCACGGCATCGGCGGCGCGCTCATGAAGGAAACGATTGCCCGCGCGAACGCAGCGGGGGAGCGCGGCATCGCACTGCTGGGGGACCCGGAGTACTACTCGCGGTTCGGCTTCGTGGCGTCGACCTCGCTCGGCGTCGAAGCCCCCGATCCGGCCTGGGGGGCGCACTTCCAGCTGCTTCCGCTGGCCGTCTGGCCGGGCGGAGTGACCGGAACTTTCCGCTACGCCAAGCCGTTCGGGATCGCGTAGCCAGGGGCCGGACGGGATACCATGGACCGGGCGCCCCAGTAGCCCAATTGGCAGAGGCAGCGGACTTAAAATCCGCGTGTTGTGGGTTCGAGTCCCACCTGGGGCACACTTCTTGGCGCGCGGCCGACACCAGGGCAGATTTCCTCTATGCAACGAGTGTTATAAGGATGTGACCGTAGTCACTTTGGATCGGGCCGGAATTGCACTAGCTTGAAGGTAAATCAGGAACACCTGATCTTTCGCATCAAAGGCCGTTCGCACCTTTAGATCGAGGAGATTGTAAATGACTTCACTCCCCCAGGTGGCACCCCGCATCGCTAAGCTAACCGCGCTTAGCATCGGCGTCGCCCTTCTGGCTACGGCGTGTGGTGGCTCGTCCACCCCGACGACGACCGGATCCGGATCCGCTTCGGCAAACGCCGCAGGCATCGCATGCCCGGCGCCCAGCGCAACTGCCGGTGCCAGCACAGCCGCCGGAGCCGGCGGAGCCATCCCGGCAGCCAGCACCACCACCCCGACGCCGCTCAAGATCGGCTCGCTCCTGCCGACCACCGGATCGCTGGCATTCCTCGGCCCGCCCGAAATCGCGGGTGTCAACCTCGGCATCAAGGAAATCAACGATGCCGGCGGCGTGCTGGGCAAGCCCGTAGAGGTCATCCACCGCGACTCCGGTGACACCAAGACCGACATTGCCACCCAGTCCACGAGTGCCCTCCTCGGCCAGGGCGTCAGCGCGATCGTGGGTGCCGCATCCTCCGGCGTCTCCAAGACCGTGATCAACCAGATCACAGGCGCCGGCGTTATCCAGTTCTCCCCGGCCAACACCTCCCCGGACTTCACCACATGGGATGACAAGGGCCTCTACTGGCGCACCGCCCCCTCGGACGTGCTCCAGGGCAAGGTCCTCGGAAACTACATGGCCACCTGTGGCGCGCAGACTGTTGGCATGATCGTCCTGAACGACGCCTACGGAACCGGCCTCGCGAAGAACGTGCAGGCCGCCTTTGAGGCAGCCGGCGGCAAGGTTGTAGCCCAGGAGCTCTTCAACGAAGGCGACTCCCAGTTCAGCAGCCAGGTGGACAAGGTTATCGCCGCGAAGCCGGATGCCATCGCCCTGATCACCTTCGACCAGGCCAAGAGCATCGTTCCGCTGATGACGGGCAAGGGCATCAAGCCCACCCAGCTCTTCATGGTGGATGGCAACATGTCCGACTACAGCAAGGACTTCCAGGCAGGCACCCTGAAGGGCGCCCAGGGAACCATCCCGGGCACCTTCGCCAAGGATGACTTCAAGAAGAAGCTGCTGGCCATCGATCCGGCCCTGAAGGATTACAGCTACGCAGGCGAGTCCTACGACGCCGTGAACCTGATCGCCCTGGCCTCCGAAGCCGCCAAGAGCACGAAGGGCACCGACATCGCCGCCCAGCTCAAGGCAGTCTCCGAAACCGGCGAGAAGTGCAACGACTTCCCCTCCTGCGTCACCCTGCTCCGCAACGGCAAGGATATCGACTACGACGGCCAGTCCGGCCCCGTGACGTTCTCCGACGCCGGTGACCCGACGGAAGCCTTCATCGGCATCTACGAGTTCCAGGATGACAACACCTACAAGCCGGTCAAGGAAGAATTCGGCAAGCTGTAAAGCGCGCCCTTCCCTAGCCACAGAAGACCCCCGTCCACTCCGGACGGGGGTCTTCTGCGTGCGGGGG
>DASWAW010000516.1:0-7940 GCA_036390955.1 Arthrobacter sp. | reverse complement strand
ACCAGGGGGTTTTCCCGCAGGAAGACCTGCATGGTGCCCTGGGCCCAGCGAAGCCGCTGGGTCAGCATGGTCCCGATGTCCTCCGGTGCCAGCCCGTTCGCCAGGACCTCGTGGTGGTACACGCTCTGCCATCCCATGGCGTGGAGCCGCATGGCGGTGGCCATGTCCTCTGTTACGGAGATGGTGGCCAGCGGCATGACGGGCTGGGCCTCGCCGGTGCGTTCCACCGACAACGCGTCCAGCACCGCCTGGACGGACTCGATCGCCCCGAGGGGTGACCAGTCACGGGCCGCCATGCGCTGCACCGCATCCTCGGTCACCACGGGCACTCCCGCGTCGCCGATTTCCACCGGGGACATCGCCGCAATCTCCTCCAGGTCAGCCTGAAGGGCGGAGACGTCGGCCGAGACCAGCGCCTGGACGGCCAGGTCCACCCGGCGCCGCGCACGGTAGGTGATCTCGCTCAGCGACTCGCCGGCGTCCAGCTGGCGGCGGGCCTCGAGGGTTGCCGCTTCGACCTCGTCGAGGGTTTGCTGCAGGAGGGCGGATTCGTGGGCGGCAGCCTTGCGGGCCTTGCGGATGGCGGCCTGGGACGCGTTGAGGGCGCGCCGGATGCTCTTTTCCGTTTCCTTGACGTAGCCGACCAGTCCCAGCTGCATCAGGGCCTCCCGCCGGAGGACGGCGTTGGAGCCGCAGAAAAACGCGGCATTCCAGCCGTCTTTGCCCTGCTGGATCGGGCCGTAGAACAACGGCGCCTGGCTGCCCAGGGGATCGTCCGCCGGAACGTTGATGAAGTACTGGGGCGTCTGGACGAGGGCGACTTTCCGGGTGTTGAAGTAGCCCAGCGTCTTGTCCAGAATGTCCGGTTCGGGGATCTGGTCCGCGTCGAGGATGAGCAGGAACTCACCCTCGGTCTGCATCAGCGCGTTGTTCAGGTTCCCGGCCTTGGCGTGCCGGGGCATCCCGCTCCACTCCGCGCTGCGGGTCACGTACCCGAGACCGTTTGCGGCGGCCAGTTCCCGGAACTCCGGCCGGTCGCCGTCGTCAAGGATCCACGTGCTGTGCGGGTGCCGGATCCTCTTGGCGGCCATCGCGGTGGCCATCACCAGGTCCGGCGGTTCGTTGTACGTGGTGATGAAGACGTCCACGGTGGCGTCAAAGGGAGCGGGCGACGGCGGTGTGCGGCTTTTGAGCCGCCAGACCGTCATCCCGAAGAGCATGACATCGATCAGGCTGTATGTTTCAGCGGCGACGAGCGGCACCGCTATCCACCAGGCGTCCCAGTTCAGGGACGCCATCCAGCGCCAGGTGACGTAGTTGACCCCCGTCAGCACGGTCAGGACCACGATGAGCCGGACCCAGAAGGACTTCACTGCGTTCCTCCTGCCAGGTCCCGCCGGACCGCCAGGATGGTGACGTCGTCGGGGTTGGATGTGCCCTGGGCCAGCCGGCGCACGGCGTCCACCAGCTCCTGCGCGGACCCCGCCGCGACGGCGAGGTTTCCGATCTCGTCAACCGCGGCCAGTGTTCCGTCATAGAGGTCCAGGACGCCGTCACTGAAGCTGACGATCATGTCGCCGGGATCCAGCCGTGTCTCATAGGACTCCCACCGGGTGTCGGGGAGCAGCCCGACCGGGAAGTTTTCAGAGGCGAGCCGCTCCCAGGTGCCTGCTGCCCGGACCACGAGGGTCAGGCCGTGGCCGGCGTCCGAGAACAGGATCCGTCCGTCGGAGGCCCTGAGCCGGGCGTGGAAGAGTGTGGCGAAGGAGCCCGCCTGGCTCAGGTCGGTCGCCAGGCAGTCCTGCGTGAGGGTCAGGGCGGTCGCGGGGTCGCCGCTGTTGCGGGCGCTGCGGATGACGGCCCGCGTCGTGGCCGCGATCATGCCGGCCCCGGCGCCCTTGCCCATGACGTCGCCGAGGGTGAACGCGAGTCCGTCTTCGATGAGGTACCAGTCAAAGAAGTCCCCTCCCACGGCGGTGGAGGGGATGCAGGCGCCGGCTGTCTGGTAGCCGGCCAGGGGCGCCGCGTTGGTGGGCAGCAGGAAGCGTTGGATCTGGGCAGCCCGGCTGAGTTCCGCCGTGGCCGCGGCTGCCTGCTCGCGCGCGGTGTGGAGACGGAGCCGCGCCCGCCGCGCCAGTTCGTTGACCACAAGAGCCCCCAGGACGAAAATCATCGTGCTGTACAGGCCGCGGAAGAGCTCGTTGGGGTTCGCATCGATGCTCGACCCGAGGGCGAACGGGACCATGATCGCAACGGTCGCGCCCAGCGCCGCGTAGCCCACGTGGCGGCGGCCCGCCGCAGCGGCCAGCCAGAGCACCGGCAGCAGGACAATGGAGGCATAGATGGAGTGGCTTTCCCCCGTGCCGTGCCGCAGTGCTCCGGCCGCCAGGAAATCCAGGGCTGGGACGATGAGGGCAAAGCGTGCCAGCCCTGGCCGGGTGGCAACTGCGGCGTAGCCGGTGGCCGCTGCCGTCAAAACTGCCGCGGCGGCCAGTGCCGCCCAGTCGCTCACCGTCAGCGTCGTGATCGAGCTGCTCATGGCCGCGGCCACGATAAAGAACACCAGGAACGGCATCTGCTTCCGCAGCGGCGACAACTCGTCCAGGCCGGTCAAAACGGACGGCATCTGGTGCCTCAGCTGCGGTGCTTCGTCCCCATCCGTCCCGATGGCTTCACGCGTAGCCGTTGCCGTCACTGACCCCCCTATATCCAGACTTCCCCGACTTTGTACCACTGCATCCTACCGACCGTCGGCAGGACGCCGGCGCGCCCGTCCCGGCGTCGCCCTGCCGGCGGTCCCGGCGTCGGAGCTTAGGGTTCCCGCGGGGCCCTCCGGAAGAGGACGGCCGTTATGTCGTCCAGGACAACGACCTTTCCTCGCCGGTCGCACAATTTCTTGATGGTTGCGTCCGCGTCGTCCGCGGTCCGGCAATCCGTCATGGCTGCGGCGAGCCGGCCCAGATCGCCGCCGTGGAGGTCGAGCAGGCCATCGGTAGGGATCAGGAGTGCCTCCCCGGGGGACAGTGTGAGGGGGCGCTGGTCCCAGGTCCCGCCCGGCACCAGGCCCAGGGGCGGTCCTGTGGGGGGCAGCCGCTCGATGGTGTTGTCGGCACGCAGGACGTGTGTCAATCCCTGGCCGGCGTCCGAGTAGAGGCCGGTGCCGGTTGCCGGGTCGATTTCGGCATGGAAGACCGTGGCGTAGGAACCGGCGCGGGTCAGGGTCTCGTCCAGGCGCTCCGATACCTCCCTCAGGATGCTGGCCGGGTCCGCGTCCCAGCCGGTGTTGACGAAGGCGGAATGGGCGGCCGCGGCCACGAGGCCCGGACCGACGCCCTTCCCCATGGCGTCGCCGACGGTGATGCGGAAGCGGCCGGACCCGGTGGTGCCGAGGTCGTAGAAGTCACCGCTGAGCCCGAACGCGGGATAGAAGCAGGTTGCCACCGAGTACCCGGCCGGGGCCGGGGGAGTGACCGGCAACATCGCCCTCTGAGTGCGGGCGCCGTAGTCGATGTCCCACGACAGGTTCATCTCGCGCTGGATGATCTGCGTCAGGTCCTCAAGGATCTTTTGCTGTTCCGCATCGAATGACCTGGGCGACTGGTCGATAATGCAGAACGTCCCGACGTGGGTGCCGCCCGGTCCGGTGAGGGGACGGCCCGCATAGAACATGATGTTGGGGTTGCCGGTTACGAGCGGGTTGTCCCTGAAGCGTTCGTCGGTGAGGGCGTTCTCCACGATCATGGTTTCAGAGGACTTGATCGTCTCCGCGCAGAAGGCGTCGCGCCGGTCCGAGCCGCGGGACAGCGTGCCCACGAAAGACTTCAGGTACTGGCGGTTCTCGGCGATAAGGGACACGCTGGCTGCGCTGACCCCGAAAAGGTTCTGCGCCAACCGTGTGATCCGGTCAAAGCGCTCCTCCGAGGGGGTGTCCAGCAGGCGGGTCCTCGACAGGTCTTCCAGCCGGGCCCATTCCGGCGCATCAGGACCGCGGAGGGGGCTGGGGGATTGGTCGTCCGTGTTTGTCATACATCCTCCAACTTTGCGGCGGATACCCACCGGGACCTACAGGTCCGACTAGCTGCGGCCCCCCGGCTCCACAGTGGGCGCTCAACCCCGAATGAGCTTACAGCCCAGCCGGTAACTGGAAGGAAACATTCTGCCCCGGTGGGCTCACCCGAAAGGGATGATGCGGCGATCGCCGGCTGGCGCTGTAGTGGTCTCAAGATCCCCTTGAGGCAAAGATGCCTGCGCACGCGCGGCGCCGCCGTCGGGATCACCCCATGCGGGTGGTGACGCCTCGGCAGGCGACGAACACACTAAGACGAGCGTGCCGGACAGTGCGCTCGAACCAGAACGGAGGAAAGCCAGTGACAACCACACCGGAGACCGAGGCCCACGGGCCGGTCGACTTTGTGCTCCTTGAGTTCCCCATGGCCGGACTGAATGGGCGCGCGAGTGAGGAGCTCATGAAGCTCGTGGATCAGGGTGTGATCCGGCTCTTCGATCTCCTCGTCGTCATGAAGAACGAGGACGGCACGGTCGAGGTGCTCGAACTCACTGACCCAGGCGGTCCCGCGGAGGCGTTTTCGTACTTCGATGGCGCCCAGACCGGGCTTCTTGGCGAGGAGGAAATCGCCGAAGCCGCAGATGCGATTCTCCCCGGCAGCGTCGCCGCGCTGATTGTCTACGAGAACATCTGGGCGGCTCCTTTCGTCGCGGCCGTCCGCGACGGCGGCGGAGAGCTCGTCGCGAGCACGCGGATCCCGGCCCCGGACGTGATGGCAGCGCTTGAAGCCCTCGACGCCCAGCCACCGGTGGCCTGACACACAAGACGCGTTGCGAGAGGAGAAAGATTATGGGACTGCTTAGGGGTATGGCGCGCACGGCGGTAGTCGCCGGGACGGCATCTGCGGTCAGCGGGCGCGTCCAGCGCCGGCAGGCTTCGAAGTTCGCCGAAAAGGACGCCGCGACGGCGGCGAAGCAGCAGGAGGCCTACGATCAGCAAATGGGCCAGCAGCAAGCTGCGTACGAGCAGCCGGCCTACCAGGAGCCGGCTCCACCTCCGCCCGCCGCAGGCGGAATCTCAAACGAGGCCATCCAGCAGCTCAAGGAGCTCGCGGCGCTCAAGGAGCAGGGGATTCTCACCGAACAGGAGTTCGGGGTGCAGAAGGCGAAGATCCTCGGCGGCTAGCCCCGCCCGGGCCGCCCTGGCTCGGCAAAACACCCCCACACCTGCGGGGCAGGTGTGGGGGTGTTGCCGTGCACGTCGGATATTCGCGTCCGTCCGGGTGCTGTCAGCTGACTTTGGACCCGGCGAGGATCGCGTCGATCTGGGCGAGGGCCTGCTTCATGCCCTCTTCCATTCCCATGGCGAGAACCTTCTCCAGCGCCTCGGCGGAATCAAAGGTCGACACCATGGTCATCCGGGTGCGGTTGTCGACTGCCTCAAGCCGCATCACGGCGTGGCTCGTGCCCATGGTGGGGATCGGGTCGCCGTTCTCGTCGGCGAAACCGTCGTCGAACTCCAGCCGGTGCGGAGCCTCGATGGCGGTGAACCGCCACCAGCCCCGGCTCTTCTCGCCGCCGGGCCCGGTCATGAAGTAGCTGGCCTTCCCGCCGGACACGAAGTCGTGGCTGTCGAAGGTCGCGGGCCAGGTCGGCGGGCCCCACCAGCGCTCGAGCTGGCGCGGGTCTTCCCAGACCTGCCACACGCGCTCGACGCCGGCGTCGAACTCGGCAACGACGGTGAAGCTCAGGGCTTCGGCATTCTTCTGCGAACTGATTACGGTCATGACGGAACTCTCCCTATCCCTCTGCGAGAATGTCAGCGATCCGGTCAGCCCGCTGCCGCCAGATCGTCTCGTACTCATCGAGCAGCCGTCGAGCCTTTTGTAGGCCATCGTGGTGGGCCCGCACGATCTGCTCCCGTCCGCGCTTTTCCTTCGTGACGAGGGACGCGCGCTCCAACACCGCCACGTGCTTCTGTACGGCGGCGAAACTCATGGCGTAGTGCTCGGCCAGCCCTGACACCGAATACTCGCCGGCCGTCACGCGGGTGACGATGTCCCGGCGGGTGGAATCGGCCAACGCCTGGAACAGGCGGTCCAGTTCAACATCCCGGAGCTCATCTACAACCATTTGGTTGTAGAATATTCCGTCCGTTCCACGGTGTCAACGGGTTCCGGAAGGCTACTTGGCCATCCCGGGGTGGACCGCCACGTACTCGATGTTGTTGCTGGGCTGGACCGTCTTCTTCGGTGCCCGGGAGTACCCCTTGGCGTCCAGGTGGTTCTCGGCCCGGTACACGGCCAGGGCCTCGTCATACATCGCGTTGAGCCGCTCGCCGGAGAATTCCTCCGAGGATCCATCGTTGAACGTAATGGCGATGACGGTGCTGCCCGGAAAGTGCCGCTTCATGCGGATGAAGCCTTCGGCGTCCTGCTGGAGATTGATCAATGCGGTCCTGCCTTCGTGATGGGGACTTCCAGTCTCCCGCACGTTCCGCGGAACGCTCGCACGCCGCAGCCTGGCGGGGCGGAAGGCCCCTCATGGAGGAGCCTTCCTTGGTTTCCAGCTAGACCTTCTCGCGGGTCCGGTCAGTCGTGGCCGGCTCCTCGACGGTGAATTCCCTGCTGCGGCGGGGGAAAGCCCAGAACTTGAAACCAGGCGATTCCACCCGGGGCTCCGGGCGCACCTCAGTGTCCTTTGATTCATCCTTCTTGATGTCCCGCCGGAACTCCCTGTTGTACTGATAGCACATCACTGACCTCCTTATCGTGACTGCCCTTTAATCCTCCTCCGCATCGATCGCTGCGTCGAGACTCTGGTTGGCGGCACCCTGATCCTGAGGCCCTTGAACTCGGGGCGGCTCTTCCCAGCGGACCCGGAAGCCGGTTAACTGAGCCTTGAGGCTAGTTATGGAGGGGGAACCATGAAGTCCAAGGGATTCTGGCAAATCAGCGTGGGGAGTATCGCCCTGGCTGCCACCATCTTTGTCCTGCCGACGCCGCTCTACCAGGTGGCCACCGGCAGCGCCGGTGCGGGTGCGACCGGCCTTTTTGTGCTGGGGTTGGTGCTGCTGGCAGGCGGGATCGGATTGGTCGGGTTGGGACTGGTGCGGCGTTCCCGCGATTTGAAGACGGCGCGCAGCTACGCCAACCGGGAGCCGTCCTCCTCGGACGAGGACCGGCCGGTCAACCCGTATGGGATCCCGAAGTCGTACGGCGCGGTGCCCCCGCTGTCATGACCGAGGTCGGCCGCTGGCGGCACTACTTCCCGCGGCGCTACCTTCCCGCGGCGTCTACCACGCAGAAGCGGTTGCCCTCGGGATCGGCCAGAATGACGTAGTCCGCGTCCGCGGGACGCTTGCTCCATTCCACGCGGCTCGCGCCCAGGCTCAGGAGCCGGTCGGCGTCGCGGGCCTGCTGCCCCGAATAGAGGTCGAGGTGGATTCGGGGTGGGACCTGGACCATCGACGGGACGCGGTCCAGGGAAATGTTCGGACCGGCCCCGTGTCTCGGCCCCAGGACGACGAAGTCCTCTTCGGGAGGCCGCCGCGGCATGTAGTCCAAGGCGGCCGTCCAGAAGTCCAGCTGGCGCTGGAGGTCATCGACGCGGATGACGATTGAGCCGATGCTGATCATGGGCCAAACTACACCGCCTCTGCGCGTGGCGCGGTGCGGGCGCTGCCCGCAGCAAGGACGTACTGCAGCGCCGCCGAGCCAGGCGGGCAGCTTGGTCCTATTCCAGCCGGAAGGACGGTGGCACGGTGGGCAAGATCGAGGAACATCGGGCGGCCCTCAAGGGGCTCGCTGACTGGATGCCCTATCTGAACGGCCACAGCGGACTGCCGGGTCCGCGCGGGAACCTTGAGCTCGTTGCTGCCTGCGGCGAGGAAGCTGACGTCCCGCGGGCCGAGCAGCTGATTGCGACGGGCGACG
>DASWAW010000515.1:0-1738 GCA_036390955.1 Arthrobacter sp. | reverse complement strand
ACTGTGGCCGCGGACGTCACGACGCCCACCACCATGGTGTTCACGAACCAGCGGCCGTAGGGCCGGGCGGGGTTGTTGAACAGTTCGGTGAAGTTGCCGAAGTCGATCCGGCTGAACAGCGCGTTGGAGCCCACCAGGGTGCCGGTGGAGTTGAACGCCGCGGAGAGCACGTAGAGCAGCGGGAAGATCGCGAAGATGGTCACCGCGACGCCGACGAGGTGCCGCCAGCCTTTGTCCTTGAACCAGACGCCGAAAGGGCGCCGGCGCTTCAGTGCCTTGAGCTGTTCGACGTCGGTGATGCTTTCCGGTGCTGCGTCGTCGGCGCCGGCCGGAGCGGCTGGTGTGACGGTATTTGCTGCTGACCCGTTCATGAGTTCACGTCCTCGAGTGCCTTGGTCTGCTTGAAGCTGATGGCCGATACGGTGGCCACGATGATGAAGATGATGATGGCCAGGGCGCTGGCGAGGCCGTAGTCACGCCCCGTCCCCTGTCCGAACGCCACCTTGTAGACGAGGGTGATCAGGATGTCCGTTGCTCCGATATCCCGGTCTGTGTCCGCGAAGCGCGGGCCGCCGCCGGTGAGCATGAAGATCACGTTGAAGTTGTTGAAGTTGAAGGCGAAGGAGGAGATCAGCAGCGGCGCGATCGAGACCAGCAGCAGGGGCAGCTTGATGGAACGGAAGACCCGCCATGGGCCGGCGCCGTCCATCCGGGCCGCCTCGTCCAGCTCCGTCGGCAGCGACTGCAGGGCCCCGGTGCAGACCAGGAACATGTACGGGAAACCGAGCCACAGGTTGACCACCAGCACGCTGATCTTGGCCAGGACCGGGTCCGTGAGCCAGCCGATCGTGGCACCGCCCAGCAGGGTCTGGTTGAGCCAGCCGAACTGCGGGTTGAGGATGCCGGACCAGACCAGTCCGGACAGGAACGCCGGGAAGGCGTAGGGCAGGATCATCAGGATCCGGTAGACCTTCTTGCCGCGCAGGTCCTCCCGGTTGAACGTGATGGCCAGGAACAGGCCCATGGCGAAGGTCAGCGCCACGGAGGCCACGGCGAAGGTGAAGGTCCAGAGGATGACACCGAGCAGCGGACCGCGCAGGCTGGGATCGGTGAACGCGCGGGCGAAGTTGTCCATCCCGACGTCGATCTTCCAGCCGGTGGTGAGGGTCTCGCCGCTGTCAGCCGCGAAGGCGCCCTTGCCGTTGTCCCGGTAGAGCGCGCCGGTGTCGGTGTCGGTGAAGGTGTCTGCCGCGGCGTCGTAGGTCAGGGCCGGCTTGAACTGGTAGGCGTTGCTGCCGTCTGCGGTGCGCAATGTACCGTCGGCCGGGTCCGCGGACACCGGCACCGTGATCGCCAGGATGCTTTGCTGGTTCGCGACGATCTCCTGGAAGTTCAGCGTCCGGTAACCGTCCACGGCGTTGGCCTTGCCGGAGGAGTCCTTGCCGGCGCCGGAGACTTCCTCCAGGGGCGTCTCGGTGTTGCCGAGCGAGACTTTGCCCTGCGGATCGGTGAACAGCAGGTAGAAGGAGTTGTCCTTGGCGAGGACGGCAGCCTTGTAGGCGGGTGAATCGGGGACGCGTTTCTGCGCGGTGAGCTGGATGGCCGCGATCGCGTCATCCTTGGTGCTGTTGTGCCCGTCGCCGTAGTTGGTGAAGGCGATGTAGCCGCTGAACAGGACCACGAAAACCTGGAAGACCAGCAGGAACAGCACGCCGGGGGCCAGGTACTTGGCGGGGAG
>DASWAW010000514.1:0-12678 GCA_036390955.1 Arthrobacter sp. | reverse complement strand
CCCGGGGCCTCGCCGGCTACTGGCTGCTCGTGATGGCCTCCAATGCCGGAGCCCGCGAACTCTACGTCCGCGCCGGCTTCCAGGCAGCCGGCCGGTACCTCTACCGGCAGGAACGGCCCAAACGGCACCTGACCGGCTGCTAAACGGCGCCTGCCGCCCCGAATGAATCGGGGCGGCAGGCGCCGTCGGGCATATCGGGGTAAGACGGCCCCTAAGTGCCTTCCGTCTCATAGTGCAGACCGAGCCACGGCGACGCGGTCAGCTCACCGCCGGAAGGCTGCGGTGCCGCCGGCAGTTCCTCGCCGGGTGCAGCAGGTACCGGGCACACCACCCCGGATCCCTGCGATCCGGGCGTCTGCCTCCCGGCCGCCTGGACCGGCCAGCGGTGCGGAATGGTGCTGTGGCGTCGAACTCTGGACATGGCGGTCTCCTCCGGATCGGGGCGGCTCAGGGAAGCTGCATGGCCGGCCGGGCCGGCTGCGGCGCCGCGGGGTTCTCCCCGGCCAGCAGTTCCCGGCGCCGGGCAATCCCGGCCAGGTACGGTCCGCCCAGTTCCTCGAGCGGGGTCTTGTACGTCTCACGGGAGAAGTACACCGAGACGGCTGCGATCAGCATGCAGGCCGTGGCGAAGACAGCCACGGGAACCCAGCCGGTGACGCCCGGGGCCAGGAGCATGCCCGCGATCATCGGGGCGAAGCCGGCCAGCACGAGTCCCAGCTGGTTCCCCATCGCCATGCCGGTGTAGCGCACGGGGGCGGCGAACTGCTCGGCGAAGAACGAGGGCCAGATGCCGTTGAAGGCCGAGTACAGCACCGTCATGTTCAGGAAGGCGGCCAGGAAGACCAGCACGATGTTGCCCGAGGACAGCGCCAGGAAATACAGGAAGATCGTGATCGAGCAGCCGACCGCCGCGGTCAGCAACAGGGGGCGGCGTCCGATCCGGTCCGAGAGCCTCGCGGCCAGCGGCATGGCGAACATCGACAGCCCGATCGCGACGGCGTTGACTGTCAGGATCGAGGTCCGGTCAAAACCTGCGGTGGAGGTGGCGTACGCCAGTCCGAAGACCGTGAAGATGGTCTGCATGACGGACATAATCGACATTCCCACCACGCGCAGCACATCGGCGCCCTGGAACTTGAGCACTTCCTTGACCGGCATCGGGGCAACCTGGTGCTGTTCCTGCGCCTCTTCGAAGACCGGGGTCTCGTCCAGATGCGTCCGCACCCAGTAGGCGATGCCTAGCACCACGATGGAGAGCAGGAAAGGGATGCGCCAGCCCCAGCTCATCATTGCCTCCTTGGGGAGTGCGGTGACCGGGATGAAGACCAGGGTGGCCAGCACCATGCCCGAGGCGTAGCCGGTCATCACGAAGCTCGTGAAGAAACCGCGTTTGCCTTCCGGGGAGTGCTCCAGCGTGAGGGTGGAGGCCCCGGCGGATTCGGCACCGGCGGAGAATCCCTGCGCCAGGCGCCCCGCCACCAAAAGGATGGGCGCCCAGACACCAACCTGTTCATAGGTCGGCAGGAAGCCGATGCCCAGCGAGGCCAGGCCCATGATGCCCAGGGTGAGGAGCAGGATTTTCTTGCGCCCCAGCTTGTCGCCGAAGTGGCCCATGACCAGTCCGCCCACCGGCCGCGCCACATAAGCGACGCCGAAGGTGGCGAAGGCCGCGACCAGTCCGATGGCGGGGTCGGCGGAGGGGAAGAACAGGTGCGGGAACACCAGGGCGGCGGCCGTGCCGTAGATGAAGAAGTCGTAGTATTCCAGGGTGCTGCCCAGGAACGATGCCAGGGCCGCCTTTCGCGGGGTCTTGCGCGCGGCCTGGCGTGGTGCGGGTGCGGTGTGCATGGGGATCTCCTTAAGACAACGTTGTCTTAGTGGGAGCCGGCTGGGAATCCCCGAGGTGGAAGTCCACCGAAAGGATCTGCTGGCTGTTGGGGAATGAATAGGCCTTGAGCGGCTCGTGCAGCGGATGGGTGTTGTACACCGCTATGTCCTCGACCTTTTCGAAGTCCGCCACGATGGCGTAATCGAAGGAGCGCTCGGTGTTGAGCAGGTCCGGGCCGTGGGTCAGGCTGAGCATGCCGGGGATATTTCCGGTCATCTTGTTGAGTCCGGCGATCCAGGCCTGCTTGTCGGCGGGTGGGAAGTCGGGTTTGAACTTGAAGAGCACGGTGTGGCGGATCATCTCAGGCACCCACCAGCTCGGTGGCGGTGGCGGTTTCAGCCGCGGCGTCGGCAGCCGCGGAACCGGAGGTGAAGTCGGGATCCTGGCCGGCGAGGGTGCGGCCGGCGAGGTAGCCCATGGTCATGATCGGGCCGAGGGTGGCGCCGGCGCCGGGGTAGCCGGCGGCGTAGGCGTTTTCGGTCGTGTTGCCGGCGGCGAAGAGGCCCTCGATCGGGCGGTTATCCACGTCCAGGACGCGTGCCCGTCCATCGGTGGCGACGCCGCCGTTGGTGCCGAAGGCGCCGTTCACTACCTCCATGGCGTAGAACGGACCGGTCTGCAGCGGACCCAGGGACGGGTTCGGATACGGGTTCCCCTCGTCGCCCCAGTACTTGTCGTACGCGCTCTCGCCGCGCCCGAAGTCGGGGTCCTCACCCTTGACCGCGAATTCGTTGAAACGCGCCACCGTTGTGCTGAGGTTGTCCGCGGGAACATTGATCTTGGCGGCGAGTTCTTCCAGCGTTGCCGCTTCGGTCAGGTAGCCGGGAGTGGGCTGTCCGGCGCGGTGGGCCAGGATGCCGTAGTGCTCCATGTAGGTGTGGTCAACGATCACGTGTGCCGGGGTGTTGAGGGTCTGATTCCGGGGGGAGTCCCAGGACTGCAGGCTCCGGGCAAGGTCGTTGTAGTTCTGGGATTCGTTGGCGAAGCGGCGGCCGTGGCGGTTCACCATCAGGGATCCCGGACCTTGGCGCTCGAAGCGGAGCAGGGTGCCGACCGGCTGACCGTCACGGGTGTCGCCGGTAACCGACATCGGGGCCCACCAGGCTTCCCGGGTGCCGCGGGTCTGGCCGCCGATCCGCTGGGCCATCCGCAGGCCGTCGCCGGTGTTAGAGGGCGGCGAACACATCGTGTACAGCCGCGACGCGAGCATCGAGTCGGCCAGCGCCTTGTCCCATTCGAAGCCGCCGGTGGCCAGCACCACGCCGTCGTTCGCGTGGAACACTTCGCCGGATTCGAGCCCGACGCCGGTCACCCGGCCGCCGTCCGTGAGCAGCCGGTGGCCGCGGGCGCCGGTGACGAGGGCTGCGCCGTCGCGGACGAGACTGGCAAGGAGCATGGATACGAGGGCCTGGCCCTTGGCGACGAGCCCGTCGGCCTGGCGCTGGTTGAGGTCGTCCCACGGGAATTTAGTGAAGGCGCCCCAGTTCTCGTATTCCTGCATGGTGAACGGGGCGCGGCCGTCCGTGCGGACGTGCGGGGTGAGTGCACCCAGGGCTTCCTTGCTGTTGAAAAGCTCCGGCTCGACCGTGCGGCCGCCCCCCACAGCGCCGGGCAGGTCCTGGCGGTAGTCCGGGAAGTTGTTCAGGAAGATGAAGCGGACGCCGCATTCCTCCTCCACGAAGCGGAGCATCTGGTCCCCGTAGTTCAGGGCCGCATCCAGGAGCTCCTGCCGTCCGCGTCCGCGGGCCACGGCACGGACGTACGCGGCGGCGGCTTCCTTGGAATCGGTAATGCCGGCTTCCCGGGCGTGGTGGTTGTCTGCGACCCAGAGCATGCCGCCGGAGACGGCCGAGGTTCCGCCCAGCAGGGCGCTCTTTTCCAGCACAACGACGGACTTGCCGGCACGGGCGGCCGTGGCCGCCGCCGTGAGGGCGCCGGCGCCGGAGCCGACGACGACGACGTCGTAGCGGTCCGATGCGGTGCCATTGACGAATTTCATGGTGTTGCCTTTCAAGAAATGGGGAGGATCATGTGCGGTGCCAGGCAGCCTGACCCCGGAACCGGGGCAGGGCCGGAGAAGGCCGACGGCAGACGTCAGGCCGGGGAAGGCAGCGGCGGAGATGTCAGTGCGGAAACGTCACACGGCGGTGTAGCCGCCGTCGATCACGAGCTCTGAGCCGGTGGTGAAGCGGGATTCGTCGGAGGCCAGGTACAGGACGCCGTAGGCGATTTCATCCGGCTCGCCCTGCCGGGGCAGTGGGTTCGACCCGACGAGCTGCTTGTAGTACTGCTCCGCGCCGATGTCCGACTGTTCGGCGGAGCGGCGGCTCATCCGGGTGTTCATGGAGCCGGGGTGGATGGAGTTCACCCGGATGCCGTGGCTGCCGTAGGCGGCGGCATCGGATTTGCTCAGCAGCCGGACGGCGCCCTTCGTCGCGTGGTAGAGCGGGACGTTCCGGCCGCCGGTGATGCCGTGGATGGAGGAGAAGTTCACGATGCTTCCCGCCCCCTTTTCGATCATTCCCGGAACGACGTACTTGGTCATCAGCCAGACGCCCTTGACATTGACGTTGAAGATCGTGTCGAAGTCGGCCAGCGAGGCGGTGTGGGACGCGCCTGCCGGGCCTATGATGCCGGCGGCGTTGACCAGGATGTCCGGGGCGCCGAGGTCGTCGGTGACACGGCGGACGGCGTCGGCGACGCTGTCCTCGCTGGTCACATCGACGTCGTATTGGCTGATGCTGCCGTGGGTGGCGGCGGCCGGGACGCCGGCAACGTCGAGGCTGGCGACCTTGGCGCCATGCCGGGCCAGCAGGGCGGCGGTGGCACTGCCCAGATCGCCGCGGCCGCCGGTGACGATTGCGGTCTTACCGGCCACGCGGTTCGCTGTGGTGTTCATGTGGTCTGCTCCTCGTAACTCCTGCAGCCTCTTTGCTGCGTCTTAGCCAGAGTGACAGTGGGGCTGTGATGGGGACCACACGATTGCCGATGAACGGGAAAGAGACGGTTAGTGGCTCTGGCGGAGAGCACCCTTGAGCTCGCCGCGCCAGCCCAGCGCGCGGGAGATGCCGCGTGCAGAGGCCATCAGAACCGGAACCCGGGCGGGGACGTTCTCCTCGTTCCGGGGCACCACAACGCTCAGCGCGGCGACGACGGAATTGTCCGGGCCGAAGACGGGCACTGCTATGCCGCTGGATTCCTTCACAATCACCCCGGGCATCACGGCGTAGCCCCGTTGCCGGATTTCGGCCAGGTGGCGGCGCAGCTGGGGAGGATCGGTGAGGGTGGTCTCGGTGAACTTCGTCAGGGGCCGGGCCAGGGCGGCTTCCTGGTACTCGGCCGGAGAGTTGGCGAGCAGCACCAGCCCGGAGGACGTGGCGTGCAGCGGGAGTCGGCCGGCGATTTTCGTGATGTCCACAATGGTGGAATGCGAGCCGATCCGCTCGATGTAGAGGACCTCATCGGAATCCAGGATGCCCAGGGTGGTCGAATGCTGGACCACGGCCTGGACGTCCTCCATGAACGGCAGGGCGGCTTCCCGCAGCCCCACCATCTTGGAGCCGCGCGACACCAGCTCCCACATCCGGGTCCCGATGTGGACATTTCCGCCCGGCTCCCGGTCGAGCAGCCGCTCCAGCAGCAGGTCATTGACCAGGCGGTAGGTGGTGGTCACGGGCAGGCCGGTGCGCCGGCCCAGTTCGGCAACGCTCATGGAGGGGTGGCGGTCGTCAAAGGCGCTGACGATCTTGACGAAGCGGCCGATGATCGACTCGCCCGATGCGGAGTTGGCCATTAAATCTCCTCAGGATTCCCGCTCAATGGTAATCCTCCTCCCGGTGGTCCGCGTCACCGGCTCTACTGGGGGTCAAGCATTCCACCCGGCTGCCGCAACGACGCGGGCGGCCGACTGAACGGAGCAAAACCATGAGCAACCCCGTCCGCTGTGATGTCCTCGTCATCGGGTCCGGTGTGGCCGGTATGGCTGCAGCGTTGAAAGCCGCCTCGCAGGGATTGAACGTGATCGTCGCGGAAAAGGAACAGTACTTCGGCGGCACGACGGCGATTTCCGCCGGTTGGGCCTGGGTACCCGGCAACAAACAGGGGCTGGAGCAGGGCGATACCCGCGAGGAAGCGGAGACGTACCTGCGAAGCCTGGCGCCGGACACCTTTAACGCGGCCGGAGTGAGTGAGTTCCTCGACACCGTGCCGGAAGCCATCTCGTTCTTCGAAAATGAGACCGAGGTGAAGTTCACCTACCCGGAGAAGTCCCCGGACTACAAGATGGACCTGCCCGGCGCGAAACTCTCGGGCCGGGCAATCCTGCCGCAGGATGTCGATGCGCGGGTGCTGGGGGACAAGCGGCTCCTGATGCAGCCCTACATGAGCTCCTACACCGTCTTCGGCTACATGCCGCAGGTGGGGCCGGACATCAACGAGTTCTTCCACGTCAACCAGTCGGTCAAGTCCTTTGTCTACGTCGCGAAGAAGCTGCTGCGCACCTGGGCGGACGCGGCCCGCTACCGGCGACCGGTGCTCCGTTCCAACGGCAATGCCCTGATGACCCGCATGGTCAAAAGCGCCGACGACCTGGGCATCCGGCTCTGGAATTCCTCACCTGCGCTCTCCCTGACGCGGGACGACGCCGGAACCATCACCGGAGCCGTTCTCGGGGGAGACCACGCCGCCACGGTGGAGGCACGCATGGGCGTCATCCTCGCCGCCGGCGGTTTCTCCGGCAACCGGGAACTGCGGAAGCAGTACTTCCCGCACGACGCCGACGGCGACGACCACTTCACCCCGACCGTGGGCCACGGCGGCGACGCAGCCAACCTGGCGATCAGCGCGGGCGGCCACATCGACAACTCGGTCTTCAGTGTGGGGTCCTGGGCTCCGGTCACGGTTTTCAAGTACCTGAACGGCAAGGAACGTCTCTTCCCGCATCTGCGGGCCATCGGCCTGCCGGGCCTGATCGCCGTCGACCGCCTCGGCAAGCGCTTCGGCAACGAAGCCCTCAGCTACCACGACTTCGGCGGCACGATGATCGCGCACAACAAGGACGAGGACAAGACGTTCGGATTTGTGATCGGCGATGCCAGGACCATGCACAAGTACGGCATCGGCTACGCCAAGCCTTGGCCGATGCCGCGCGGCTACTTCTACAAAACCGGCTACCTGGTCAAGGGGAACACCCTGGCGGAACTGGCCGGCAAACTCGGCATTGACGCCGCTGGTCTGCAGGAGACCGTGGCTGGATTCAACCCGGCTGCGGAACTTGGCGAGGATCCGGCGTTCGGCCGCGGCTCCACCCTGTACAACCACTTCCGCGGCGACATGGAACACAAGCCGAACCCCAACCTGGCCCCGGTCGGCAAGGGCCCGTACTTCGCTGCCAAGATCCAGATGGGCGACCTGGGCACTTTCGCCGGCATCGGCGTCAATGAACGCTCCGAGGTCACCACCGAAGAGGGAACCGCGGTTCCCGGCCTGATCGCCGTCGGTGCGGCGGCGGTCAGTGTCTTCGGCGGCGGCTACCCGGGCTACGGCTCGCACATCGGCCCGGCCCTGGTGTTCGGCTACCGGGCAGGCCGCGACATCGCGAAGCTTGCCGCAGACCGCGGGATCAGCCGCGTGGCCGGCGTCTGATCAGCTCCGGCAGGCTGACGCCCGCCGCGTGGCCGGCGTCTGATCAGCTCTGAGCGGCTGACGGAGTAAATGACTGACGACGGCAAAGGGGCCGGGGACAACGATGGCAAACTCCCGATCGGGTGATTCGGTGATCAGCCGCGTGGTGCGGCTGATGAGCGCCTTCGACCGGGACCTGCCGACCATGACGCTCTCCGGCCTCGCCCGCCGTGCCCGTCTTCCCTTGACCACCGCCCATCGCCTGGTGGACGACCTGGTGCTGCACGGTCTGATCGAGCGGCTGCCGGACGGGAATCTGTGTTCGGGGATGCGGATGTGGGAACTCGCCGCCCGCGGGTCGAGGGCACTGAATCTCCGCGAAGTGGCGCTCCCGTACATGGAGGATGTGCAGGCCGCTGTGCACCAGCACACCACCCTTGCCGTACTGGACCACGGCACTGTCCTCTACGTTGAGCGCCTTTCCTCGCCGGATTCCGGCCTCCGTGCAGCCCACATCGCCCAGAGGATGCCAATCCACGCCGCGTCATCCGGGCTCGTCCTGCTCGCGTACTCCGCGCCCGCGGTCCAAGAAGGGGTGCTCACCGGCCCCCTGGGGCAGGTGACTCCGGAAACGATCACAGACCCGGCCCTGATCCGGAAACACCTGGCCGAGATCAGGCAGCGCGGCTATGTCGCCATCCCGGGCATTGGGGTGACCGAATGGACCGGCATCGCCGTGCCCGTCTTCGGCCCGGACGGCACGGTCGCCGCTGCACTCAATGCCATTGTTCCCAGGGGTGAAGCCGCCGTGCCTTATACGGTCCCGGCGCTGCTGACCGCCGCCCACGGGATTGCCCGCGCCCTCAGAACCCCAGGTCCGGCATCCTGACGCTTCCGGCGGCCAGCTTTCACAACCGATGAACGGAAGCCCTCTGGGGTGGGGCAGCCGTCGATTGGCACTCTTAGTTAAGACGTAGATCACGTCCGCGCACTCCGACAGAAGGACAACGATGTCTGCCGCCACCAATGAACTAGAGCCCGCAGAAGTGCCGCCCTCCGGGCCGCCCGGTCTGCCCCCTTACTCCCACGAACTCGCCTGGCCCGAAGGCCTGGCACCGTTCAAGGTTGTCGACGACGGCAGCCAGGGTGATCCCTATGCGCACTACGCATGGATGCGCGAGAATGCCCCGGTCCTCCGCGCCGCGTCGCCGGTGTCGGATGTCTGGTTCATCTCCCGCTACGACGATGTCCGCAAAGCGATGCGCGCCCCCAAGGTGTTCTCCTCCCAGGTCGTTGACCCGGTGCCGCTGACCTTCCTGACCCTGTTTGATGCACCAAACCACACCCGGCTGCGCCAGGTCGTGGCCCAGGCGTTCATTCCGAAGGCCATCGCGCGTTTCGAGGAACGGGTCCGCGAGAACGCCAACAGGTACCTTGCCCCGATGATCGCGGCAGGAGGCGGCGACGCCGTCGACGACTACGCGATCCCGCTGAGCATGTCCACCATCAGTGCACTGCTGGATGTCCCGGCCGAGGACTTCGAGAAGATGAAGTTCTGGTCCGATGAGACCTTTAGCTACTTCGGCCGGTTGGCACGCAACGCCCAGGGGACGGGAACCGACGAACAAAGCACTATGGAGTTCTTCGCCTACCTCAAGGACGCCATGGAGCGCCTCTACCGCGAGGAGAGCGACTCCGTGGGCGGCCACATTGCCCGGATGTGGAAGGACGGCCTGCTTAGCGAGAAGGAAGCCAAGGAACTCTGCGCTTTCGTCTTCGTCGCCGGGCACGACACCACCACCATCCTGCTCGCCAACGCCTTCCGCGCCTTCAGCGAGCAGCCCGAACTGCTCGAGCGGATCCGCCGGAACCCGGAGGACGCAAACCTCTTCGTCGAGGAACTCGCCCGGTACCGGGGGACCGTGCAGCGCGCAAGCCGCATCACTACTGAAGAGGTGGAAGTTGCCGGCGTGCGGATCCCTGCCGGTGCAATCGTCCGGCTGCTTCCCGCCGCCGCGAACCGCGACAGTGACAAATACACGGACGGCGAGACCTTCGACATCGACCGCAACACTGACGGGCACCTCGGCTTCGGCCACGGCGTGCACAGTTGCCTCGGCGCGCCCCTGGCGCGGCTGGAGGTCCTGGTCACGGTGCAGCTCCTCGCGGAAAAGCTGGTTTCCCTCAACCTCCACCCCGACAAGCCGATGGAATACGTCCGTGGAAACAACCTGACCAACTCCGGACCCGAGCACCTGCACGTGGAGTTGGAGGAGTCCGATGCCTAGCCAACAGCCCACGGAAAACGTCCAGAATCCCGTCGTGATCATTGGAGCCGGCCACTCCGGCGTCGCGGTGGCCGCAGGGCTGCGCACCCGCGGCTGGGACGGGGACATCCTGCTTCTCGAAACCGAAAAGGAGGCCCCCTACGAACGCCCTCCGCTGTCCAAAGATCTCCTCAAGGCCGGCGCCCCGGATGAGTCGACACTGCTGCGCAAGGAAAAGTTCTACCAGGATAAGCGGATTGACCGGCTGGCAGGACTCGCAGTCGACACCATCGACCCGGCGGGCCGGACCGTGCAGCTGTCCGACGGCAGCCGGCACGGCTACCACCGGCTCGTCATTGCCACCGGTTCGCGCGCCCGGGCCCTGACGGTTCCCGGCGCTGGCCTTCCCGGGGTGCAGACACTACGGACCCGGGACGACGCCCTCGAGCTCAAACGGCTCTTGGTTCCCGGAGCCCGGGTCGCGATCATCGGCGCCGGATACATCGGGCTGGAAGTCGCGGCTGCCGCCGCCGCCAGGGGCTGCGAGGTAACGGTGCTCGAATTCCAGGACCGCGTGATGAGCCGCGTCACTTCCGAACCGGTGTCCCGCTTCTTCGAGCAACTGCACGGGAAGAACGGTGTGCGCTTCGTCTTTGGCGCCGCGGTCACCGCCATCGAAGGCTCTGACGGGGCAGAACGGGTCATTACTGCCGACGGCGGCGCCTACCCGGCCGACGTCGTGCTCGCCGGAATCGGTGTGGTGCCCAACCAGGAGCTGGCCAGCGACGCCGGACTGCGCTGCCAGGACGGGATTCTTGTGGACGGGGATGGACGGACCTCACATCCCGACATCTACGCGACGGGGGACGTCACGCGCTTTACCATCACCATCGACGGCGCCAGCCAACGACTCGAATGCATCCAGAACGCACTTGCCCAGGCCGACAGGGTGGTGGCCCATATCGCCGGCCAGTCCGCCGCGGACCCGGAAATCCCCTGGTTCTGGACCGTGCAGCACGGTGTCCGGCTGCAGACCGCCGGCGTCCGCCACCCGGACGACCAGGTGATCCTCCGCGGCGACCCCGTCGGGGGCAAGTTTTCCGCCGTCTATCTCCGCAGCGGACGCCTCGCCGCCGTCGACACCATCGGAGGCCTGACCGATTTCAGGCCGGCCAAGAAACTAATCGCCCAGGGAGCGCGGCTCAACCCCTCGCTCGCCGCAGACCCCGCAACCGCCCTGTCTGACTCGGTTGTGGCTGACCCAGTTTTCGTCGCAGCCCTAGCAGCTGGCGCCGTGACCGCAACAACACCAAACGCAAAGGAACTCCCGTGAGCAACAACAAACTCCTCGTCATCGACCGCGACGGCGCGAGCCACGACCTCGAGTGGGAGCCGGACCAGACCCTGATGGAGGCCCTCCGCGACAACGACCTGCCTGTCCTGGCCTCCTGCGGCGGCACCGCGTCCTGCGCGACGTGCCACGTCTTCCTGGAGAAAAAGGTCTTCGACACCCTGGGCGAACGCAGTGAGGACGAACTGGAACTCCTGGTCGAGGCCGAGGGCTACCAGGAGTGCGGATCGCGGCTCTCATGCCAGCTCGACTTCAGCCAGGAACTCGACGGGGTTACCGTCACCCTGGCGCCCGAAGAGTAGCCGCCGACGTCCGCCGGCCGGACAGCGTTGTGGCCGTCGTTCCATCTGCAGTCTTTGGGGGATGGAACGGCGCCGGCTTCCAGGCAGCCGGCCGGTACCTCTACCGGCAGGAACGGCCCAAACGGCACCTGACCGGCTGCTGAAACGGCCCGTTCAGTCTGATTCTGGGGCTGCTGCTTCCCGGGACTCTCTGTATCGAAGGAGCCTGCCGGTGATGGCAGACGCCAGCAGGAAAGAGGCAATTGCATAAGCGGCACCGGCTGCCAGGATTGCGATCGCGGGAGCGCTGTTCAGGAACAAGGCGCCGCCGGCGAGCAGGGCCGACACCGAGCCGGCACCCCAGGCGGCGGCCCGGGCCTGGCTTTTCAGCGACGGGAACGGCGCGTTCCACGCCTGCACGAACAAACCCGCGACTGCCCCGGTGGCCGGGGCCAACGACATCATGGCACCCACCGGCAGGCCTAACAGGACCGGGAAGATCCCGATCCCGCCGGCTCCCCAGCCCGCGGCGAGCTCTGGTTCAAGGGCCCGCTGGATGGCCGAAGCCCCGCTCAGAACAGCGCCCGCACCCGCGCCGGCCACCGTGCCGGCGAGGACAGCCAGTACGTACAGCGGCAGCAGCAACGATCCGAGTTTCTGTCCAGCGGTCTTCGGCATTGGCCCACCCTAGCGGGCAATCGCTGCGGGTCCCCGGTATTCCTGGCCGGAGCATTCCTCCCTGGCTGGCCGGCGGGCCAGGAGGACTGCCTGCGGCGTCTCTTCATGGGCGCGTGCCTGGCGTGTCATGTCAGCGGTCACACTGAAGCCCGCGCTGGCCAGGTGTCCGGCGATGCTCTCTGGTGTGAACAGATGGGCCTCCATGGACACGTCGTGCCCGTAGGCGCGCGTGACATGCCGGTGGCCCTCGCCAACCTGGAAGCTCAGCAGCGCATAGCCCCCGGGCGCCAGTACGCGGTAAAACTCGGCGAATACCCGGGGGAGATCACCGGGAGGCAAATGGATAATCGAGTACCAGGCGAACACTCCGCCCAGCAGCCTGTCCCCATACGGAAGTGCCGACAGTTCGGCGACCTCAAAGGTGAGCTCCGGAGAGGACCGGCGGGCCACAGCGATCATTCCAGGGGACAAATCAGTCCCTGAAATGGCCACTCCCAGTGACGCCAGCAACCGGGTCATGCGGCCCGTGCCGCAGCCGGCATCGACCACAGGGCCGGCAGGTCCCTCAGCTATATGTTTGACGAACGCTTC
>DASWAW010000513.1:0-2773 GCA_036390955.1 Arthrobacter sp. | reverse complement strand
CCTCCGGGTAGTTCGACGATTTCGGGAGGTCCCGCCGTCGCCGTCCCTTATCCCCGCGTCCGCCCGCCGGCGGGCGCATCCCTGCCGAACCAGGCGCTGACCAGCAGCCACACGGACCACACCAGAATCAGGACGATGCCCAAGAGCGTGGGAATGCTGTTGGCTGGGGAGAAGCCTTCGGCCCCGATGATCCAGCCCTGGGCAAGGTACGCGAGGCCGGAAAGCGCCATGAGGTAGCCGATCAGCTTGGAGACGCGGCCCGCGCCGACAACTACCGCGCCGGTCAGGAGCAGTGCCGCCCCCAGCACGAAACTCTGGTAGCTGCGCATGCCCCACTCCAGCCACCGGATGCCCTCGGCGGTCGCAAACCGCGCGGCTTTCTCCGGTTCCGCCGCGGCGGCCCAGGCGTCCACGGCATGTTTGAGGGCAACTCCATCGACGGCTTGGAGCGCGGCATACAGCGCCAGCGCGACGACCGCCGCCACCGCGCCGAACCGGGCCGTCCAGCCCATCGCCCCGTCCGGCGCGCGAAGGACCGTCAGCAGAACCAGCAGCCCGGAGACCAGAAGCACCATGCCGGCGAACTGGCCCAGGTGGACCGCCGTCCAGATGCCGCTGCGGGCGTACTCCGCGAACGTCACAGGGTGGTCGTTCGCGCTGGCCGAATCGGCATGGAACAACCCGGCAACCAGGGACACCACAAAGCCGGCGAACACCAGGCTGGCGGCAACGCGCAAGGGCGCACGTGATGTTGGCAGGCGGCCCGGTCCGGCCGGCGCAGCCGGGTGCGGGGTTGGGCTGTCCTGTGCTCCGAAGATTTTCATGGTGACCGCCCGCTTCGTGCCGACGTGCAGGTGAGGGATGTCTGCGCCTAAGCGCAGGCTACGCCGGTTGCGCACGCAGCGCCACGTTGTAGTGTGAGGCGCATGGAGATGCGCCTTGAAGTTGTGCAAGTGCCGGTAGCCGACGTCGACCTGGCGAAGTCCTTCTATATGGAAAAGCTGGGCTTTGTCCTCGACCACGATGTTGAGCACATCCCCGGGATGCGGGTGGTGCAGCTGACGCCGCCGGGGTCTGCTGCTTCGATCGTCATCGGGACCGGAATGACGGGCATGACGCCTGGCAGCCTGGAGGGGCTACAGCTCGTCGTGCCCGACATGGACACGACGCGCGCCGAGCTTCTGGGCCGGGGCGCCGACATCAGCGAAGTCCAGGACATGGGCGGAGTGCAGTTTGCCCACTTCGCCGACCCCGACGGCAACCGCTGGGTCATCCAGGGCGCGGTGCCGCGTCAGTAGGTGGTCGCGTTCTGCACGATCAGGGGCGGCTGCGGTGCCTGGTTGAAGTCGAAGGATTTGGACAGGTCGCCCAGCAGCGGACTGTTTTCGCGGACGCCGGGGCGGGGGTCCGGGCGCCCGTCGGTGGCCGGATCGATGCGCTGGCCGTGCAGGAAATCGTCCTCGATGAACTTGATGTAGGCATCGTGGCTCAGCGTCTGGTGGTCGATGAAGCCTTTTCTGGCATAGGGGCTGATGACCAGGCCCGGAACGCGGAAGCCGTAGCCGTTGGCGTCGGCCGCGGGCGGCGCCACATGGTCGTAAAACCCGCCCCAGTCGTCCCACGTGAGGAAGATGGCTGTGCTCTTCCATTCGGGGCCGCTCATGACGGCGTTGATAAGTCCGGCCACATAGGCCTGGCCGGTGCTGATTTTGGCGGGGGCATGTTCGCTTACCTTTTGCGTGGGCGCCACCCAGCTGACGGCCGGAAGGGTGCCCCGGCGGGCAGCGTCGTAGAAATTCTTGTGGGACTGGATGTTGCCCAGTTCGCCATCCTCCTTGACGGTGTCGAAGTACAGGAGGGGATTCCATAGGCCGGGGGTCTTCGCGTTCTGCTTCACGGGGGCGCAGGTGGCTGCGTCGTTGCGGCAGTCCGGTTCCGTGCCGTCAAAGACGTAGTAGGCCCAGGGGACGTGCTGTTGGTGGAGCAGGTACGTCAGGTCGGTCCAGGCGTAGTCAGGCAGTTCCAGTTTCCTGGCGGCCTCGGTGAGCCTTTTCTTCAGGTCGGCCGACACCGGGGCACCGTCGATGGCGGCCTGGCAGGTGGGGTACGAATCGGAGGGTTTGCAGCTGGAGCTGATGAGCTGGTCAATCTCGCTGGCGAGATCAGGGCTGATGCCTGCGGCCTGCAGGGCGTCCTGGCACGGCTGGAGGTCGAGGCCGGCTTGGCATTTGCCGATCAGGGTGTTCTGGATAACTTCGGGGTCCGGGCCGCTGGCTGGATTCTGGAGGGCGTTGACACACGACGACGGGTCACCCGCATTTGCGCACTTAGCAGACCATTCCGAGACCAGATACAGATGGGCCGGCAGGCTCCAGGCAGCCGCGGCTGCGAACATGTGGTCCTGGAGTGTGAAGTTCTTCGCATAAGCCCAGTAGGTGGGCAGGTCACGGCCGTCGTGGTAGCCCATCACGTCGGTCTCATCGGTACCGTAGTCACAGTCGTCCTCTTGCGGTCCGCAGCCCGCGAGGCCCTTTTCTGCCTGGGCCACAAAACCGTCCATGGCACCGTTGTCGGCGTCCTCGATCTCATCAGCGTGGCTGTGTGGGGCCCCGGCGTTGCTGTCAGCGGAATTGTAGAACGGCCGGGCGCAGCTGTCGTTTGCCGGATCCGGGAGGCACGCCGTGGGCGTCCCGTCCTGCATCTCGATCCCGTCCGCCCCGGGGAAGGTCCCGAAGTAGCTGTCGAATGAGCGGTTCTCCTGCATGATGATCAC
>DASWAW010000512.1:0-41483 GCA_036390955.1 Arthrobacter sp. | reverse complement strand
GGCCATCGGCGACGTCGCGCACCCGCAATGGCGGGCGCGTTCGGTGGGCATCTACCGCCTGTGGCGCGACGGCGGCTTCGCGGTCGGCGCACTGCTGTCCGGAATCATCGCGGACGCGTATGGCATACCGGCCGCCGTGGGAGTGGTCGCAGGACTGACAGCGCTCTCGGGCCTCCTTGTGGCCGTCCGGATGCGCGGCACCGACCACCACAGCCACCGCCCGGACTAGCGGAGGTCCCCGGGCCAGGACGGCGCACCCGGCCATTGCAGTCCGCGGGCGCAGGGTCCAATATCGAGTTCAGCCCGGTTGACGGGCATCTGCGGGGCGTGGGCGGCACACCACCGGAGAACCTTCTCGGCGATCTGCGGCCGACGAGGGTTGCCCATTTCCAGCCGTGGATAACCGGAATTGACCCCCAGCCGTGGACAACTCGAGAGTCACCATAGATGGGCAGGACGGACAACGAAGCAACGATTGCCCTTGACAATACCGATTGAGATTCCTTCTGGTGGGTGGGTGTCAGGCCGCTACTTCCCCAACGAACGCAGGGACCGGTTGATCCTGGCCCGCTCCCGCGCATCGGGCAGTCCGGTCAGGCCGCAGCACCACGTCCGGTCCCGTGGCGTATCTCGTTACCGGTCAGAGATTGTGGGCCAGAAGCTCAAGCCCGATCACTAGAAGGCTCAGCAACACTTCGGCGCATACGATGACGGCTTTGTAGCGGACCGGCAGTTCCAGCCGTCGGATCGCGAGGTAGCCGATGACGAGGAGGGTGATGACGAGAACTGCCACCGCCCATTGAAGTGCCACGGCCGTCGACCAGAGCCCGAGCCCGGCCGCCGTCAGGAGCAGCAGCGGGGTGACCAAAACGCTCAGGGCCTCGGTGCTGACCGCGATCATGTGGTGCAGTTCGTAGCCGCTGGGGAGTTTGGCGTGCACGGTCAGGTGGCTCAGCAGGTCAGCGACGAAGATCCCCAGCAGGGAACCAACCACCACGATGCTGAGCGTTGCCGCCGCGGCGCCCGGCGTCGTCTCGTCAGCGTGGCTGCTGAGGGCCAGCACCACGGCCAGGCTGGTGAAGCTGATATAGACGCGCTCCTTGAGGCTCTCGGCGCGTTGGCGGGCAGTCGGTTCACGCCGTCCGGTCGGTTCGGCCGCGTTCATCGAGTGACCCCTCTCTATGCGTGGAGCGCTCACTTCCGTGAGTGCGGATTACCCTAGGATGGCAGTCGGCTGCCGGGCCAGCAAAGGGTTGAGACGGTGAAAGAGTTACCGGGGCCCGGCCTGTCAGCTGTCGCGGTTCCCCAAATGTTGGATAAGCCCATCAAGGATGGGCAGTTGACCGCCGACCAGCTTGGTGCGGGCTTCAGGCACACCGGCCCATTTGGCATCGTCAATCTCGGGGTAGCTACGGACCACGCCGGAGCCCTTCGGCCATTCCAGTACGAAGGTGTTGCTCACGATTCGTTCGGGGGCAAAGTCGGACTCGGCCGTGTAGACCGTGATGATCTTGCCGGAGGGTTGCCGGAAGTCGCCCAGCCGGATGTAGTCGGCGGACGGTGCCGCAGTTCCCATTTCCTCGGCGAACTCGCGTAGAGCGGCGGCCAGCGGGTCCTCGTCCGGGGAGTATTCACCTTTGGGAATTGACCATGCGCGGTGGTCCCTGTGGGCCCAGAAAGGGCCTCCCATATGGGCTATCCACACCTCTATTTCCGATCCGGGGCCGCGCCGGTAGAGCAGTATGCCTGCGCTCCGAATGGTCATCACTCCTCCTGTCCGGGGTGCCCGGCCACTGCGGTCCCGCCGTCGGTCCCGGCATCGAGTCCCGGCAGGAACTGGCGGTTCCTGATCCGTGATTCGCCGAATTCGAGCGCCAACGGCTCAATCTTCCAGGGTCCTGGGTCCCTGGTCTTGGGGCGTCCCACGGCAATGTGGGGTGTCCAGCGGGGGTACCTGAAGCCGAGTGCCCGTGAGCTGAGGATGAAGTCATCGACGTTGTCCACCAGCAGCCCGTCCAGCAGTTCGTGCAGCGCCTTCACGAGGGAGACCTGATAGTCCCGCACATGTTGCGGCACCTCCACCTCCAGGCCGCTCACGCGCCCGCCGCCGAGCAGGACCAGCCTCTCGGACCTGGCGGAGAAGCCTCCCAGTACCGGCAGCCCCGCCAGCCAGGAAACCGCCGCGCTGGCGGCGGCCTCCGCCGTTGTGGTGCCCTTGGTCCACTCCGCAATATCCTGGGCGAACTCCGCGAGGAGGCCGATGTGCAGCAGGGTCAGGTGGAGCCCCTTTTGCCTGCGGAGTGCATCGACCTGGCTGCCCAGTTCCTCATAGTCGGAGGGCCCGGAGCCAACGCTGAGGACCGGCACCTCAACGGTGATGCGCGGTGGCGCAAGCATGCGGACCCCTCCCGTTCCGTGCTGGGGTGTGGTTCTTCGAGCCATTATCCTCCCGGGCGGCCAGCGGCGGGGCTCCCTGCGGCCTGCCCGGCGGATCGGACCGGACAACATGACACAATCAACCCACCACCATCGGACTCCCGCTCACGCCTCCGGAGAGCGGGGAACCTGTCCCATGGCTGTAAAGGAGCGTCTTGAGCAACCCGACCCAGCAGAGCGAACCCGCCGGGGAATCCGCGCCCCAGATGTTGACCGGGAAGATGTCTACCGCCCCGGCGTATCCACAATTGCGGCTCAATATTGATGCCCTCGAGAACAACATCCGTGTGATGGAAGCCTGGTGCCGGCATCGTGGCGTAGAGCTTGCCCCCCATGTTAAGACAACGATGTCGGCGCCCATCATCGAGCGCCAGATGGCATCCGGTGCCGTGGGGGTCACCGTCGCCACCGTGGACCAGCTCGCTTCGGTGCTGGAGTGGGGACAACAGCAGGTTCTCGTCGCCAATGAGATCGTCGACCCTTACGGCCTCATGCGCCTCCGCACCTGGCTGGAGGAAGACTCCGGGCGGGAAATCCGTTGTTTCGTCGATTCGGCCCCCGGCGTCGAGGCGGCGGCCCGGGTTTTCGCCGGAGCGGCCGTCTCCCTTCAGGTGCTGATCGACGTCGGAACGCCGGGCGGCCGCACCGGAACCAGAGATCTCCACGAGGGACTTCGCCTCGCTGAGCTTGTCCACGGCACACCCGGGCTGCGGCTCGCGGGTGTTGCGGGGTATGAGGGGGTTGTTCCCAACAGCCGGGCGGAGTCCACGATCGAAGCCGTCGACCGGCACTGCAGACTGGTGCGGGACGTGTATCTTGCGGCCGCAAAGTACTTTGAGACCGCCACCCCCATCTACTCCATGGGCGGGTCGGCGTTCCCGGACCGCGTGGTGGAACACCTGCCCGATGAGAGCCAGGTGGCCGGAACCAGGAGGCTACTCCGGTCAGGCTGCTACGTTACCCACGATCACGGCACCTACGCCGGCGTCAGTCCCGTTCCCGGCCTGATGCCGGCGCTCTCGGTCCGGGCCGTCGTCCTGTCCACCCCCGAGGCGGGAATGGCCGTCGTCGGCGCCGGTAAACGGGACCTTCCGTACGACGCCGGACTGCCGGTCTTCCTGTCGGCGCACACCGCGGACGGCGGCCCCCCAAAGGGCGCGGCCGCCGTCGTGCGCAACCTCTATGATCATCACGCCGTCCTCATCGGGGTGAACGGGCTGGACGTCACGGACGTGGTCGACTTCGGGATCTCCCACCCCTGCTCCGCCTTCGACCGCTGGCCCGAATATGTCGTCACCGACGGCAACGGGCTGAGCACCGGTGTGTGGCGCACTGACTTCCACCGGTCGTCCCTGGCCACCACCCGGCTGCCCTGAGCCGCCTGCGCTTTACCCGCCAGGAGGGATGTTCCAGCGGCCAAGTGCCCGGGGCAGGACCCGGGACAGGAGCAGCCGGACGGACTGGGCTGCGGCCTCCCGCCGGCATGGACCGTTCCAGATGATGAACCGGGCGGACCGGTGCGCCCCGCGGCGGCCGGCGATCCGGGCGGCCGCGTCCCTGATCGCCGCCAGGTCCCCGGCCGTCATGGGAAGCGGGGCCTCGCCAGGATGCCAGGTCGAGCCCAGCGGGAAGTCCCGGAACGGCCGGACCGACATTTCGATGTGCGCACCAAGGACGGCACTGACCGGATGGGCCGCCGCAAAGTCGCACAGGGTCCGGAGCGACTCCTGAAAGGCCGGAAAGTCCCGCACATATAGCCGGCCCGGGTAGACCGTGTCACCGGTCAGCAGCAACCCGGTCGCCTCGTCGTAAATAACGACGGCGGACGGATGGTGCCCCGGCGCCGGGATCACCTCCAGAACACGTCCGCCGAGGTCAAACCGGGCCCTGTCCCGGGGCCAGCTGCCGACCCCGAAGAACGTAGCAACGTCTTCTGCTGAGTGTCCCACCACCCGCGTGCGGGGCCGGTCGGTGAACTGCCCGTCCCCGGCGACGTGGTCCCCGTGGGCGTGCGAGTGCGCCACGATGAGCTCGTAACCGTCCTTGGGGTGCCCGCGCAGCCAGCCATCCATGAGCCCATCGACCGTCGACCGAAGCGGAAATCTGGCGGCATCCGCCGTCGCTCCCGTATCGAGGAGCAGGGCGCGCTCTTCGCCGAACAGCAGGTAGAGGAAGGGCGCCTCGAAATTGTCCGCGATGCTCTGCCGGAGCAGGACCGTATTGGGCGCGGCCAGATGCACCTGGATGGGCTGGACCGTGCTGCCCCGGCGGGACCGCGTCCCGGCGAACCAGTGCACGTCAAGATCGAGGTCCGTCACGGCGCCGTTTTCCCGGTCCCGGCTTCCGCGGATTCGTCGGCACGGCCAGGGTTCGCACCGCCAGGGTTAACGATTTCGCCGGCGTGCTCGGCGACCCAGGTCACCAGCGGGAGCAGCACAGCCACCAGTTCACGGCCGCGGTCCGTCAGGCTGTAATCGACTCTGGGCGGGATGACCGGCTGGGCATCGCGATGAAGGAAACCGTCCCCTTCCAGGATCTTGAGCGTCTGGGCAAGCATCTTCTCGCTGATCCCTTCGGCCCGGCGGCGCAGTTCGCTCCAGCGCTGTGGCCCGTCCCAGAGCGCAACCAGGATCAGCACCCCCCATTTACTGGAGACGTGGTCCAGGACCGTGCGGCTGGGACAGCCGGCCGGGAAAATGCCGGCCAGTTCCGGGGCGGCCGACAGGCCGGGGAGAGCAGTACTTACCTTCATGTAGGTACCTTACTTTAAGGTGCGTACTCTCTGCCGGGAAGTATTCCTGCGGCGGCGAAGTTGGCAAGGGTGTCACTCATCCCTCTGGAAGGACCACCATGACCATCGTCATCACCGGCGCCACCGGCCAGCTCGGCCGCCTTGTAGTTGAAGCGCTCCTCGAGCACAATGTAGCCGCCGCTCAGATCGTTGCCACCGGCCGGGATGTGGCCAGGATCGGCGACCTTGCCGCCCGGGGCGTCCAGGTCAGGCCGGTCAACTACAGCGACCCGGTATCCCTGCGCCAGGCCTTTGCCGGCGCAGACAAGGTGCTGCTGATCTCCGGCAGCGAGGTCGGCCAGCGCCTGGAACAGCACCGGAACGCCATTGAGGCCGCCAAGGACGCCGGCGTCGCGCTGATCGCCTATACCAGCATCGCCAACGCCGGCAGCACGGACATGCAGCTGGCGGCTGAGCACGAGGCCACCGAAGCGGCCCTGGAAGAGTCCGGCCTGCCGTACACGCTGCTCCGCAACAGCTGGTACCTGGAGAACTACACGGACCAACTGTCCACCTACCTCCAGCACGGTGCCGTGCTTGGCAGCGCCGGCGACGGCCAGGTCAGTGCCGCCACCCGCGCGGACTATGCCCTGGCCGCGGCAGCGGTGCTGCTCCGGGATGACCAGGCCGGGAAGGTCTACGAGCTCGGCGGCGACGCGCCGTTCAGCCTCAGCGAGCTGGCCGGGGAAGTCAGCGCCGCCACCGACCAGCCGGTGAAGTACCAGGACCTGCCCGCGGAGCAATACGCGGAGGTCCTGGTGGGCGCCGGCCTGCCGGAGGGCTATGCGGCCATCCTGGCGGACAGCGATCTCGGCATCGCACGAGGCGAACTGCTCGTGACCAGCGGTGACCTCAGCACACTGATCGGCCGCCCCACCACCTCCATGGGCGACGCCGTGCGGGCAGCCGCCGCCGCGAGCCGGGACTAGGCACTCAGAAGAAGAGGAACCCCGGACACCGGCTCTGCGGGGCCAGCGTCCGGGGGATCCCGAACGGTCCGGCATAGGGGCCGCAACAACTATGCGGAAGTTATGACTTCCCGAGAAATTCCCTCGGAGCCCTGCGCAACGGAGCCGCTTTCGGCCCTGCGTTCCTTGAGGAAGTACACGAGGCAGGCGGCGGCCGCCGAGGCTGCGGCGAGGGCGAAGAGCCCGGGCGCCACGCTTCCGGTCTGTTCCTTGATGATTCCGAACCCGAAGGGCGCCACGAAGCCGCCCAGGTTTCCCAGCGAGTTGATAACGGCGATGGCAGGCGCGAGGACCAGCGGGTGCAAGCCCGACTGGGGGATGCTCCAGAACAAGGGGGACGCGCTTTTGAAGCCCATGGCGGCGACCGATAGGAAAACCAAAGCCAGCACCGGGGACGCGACGGCGGCCGCCAGGGTTCCGGCGCCGGCGACCAGCAGTGCCACCACCAGCAGCGGGCGCTTGGACCTCGCCCTGTCCTGCCACCGGGCCGCGAAGTACATGGCCACGATGGCGCACACCCACGGAATGGAGGACAGGAACCCGACCCCCAGATCCGTGGTTCCCGGGATCCGCCGGATGATGCTGGGGAGCCAGAAGGTGTTCGCGTAGACGGAAAGCTGGATGGCAAAGTAGATGCCGCACAGCAGCAGGATCTGCGGATCCAGGAGCATCTTCCAGCGGCTGGCACCGCCGCCCCTGACCGCCGCGTGCCGGGCGTCCTCTTCCGCGATCGCAGCACTCAGGGCGGACTTTTCGCCGCTGCTCAGCCACTTTGCGTCCTGGACCTTGGCATCCAGCAGGAAGAACACGCCGGTCCCGACCGCCACGGAGAGCAGACCCTCGAAGCCGAACAGCCACTGCCAGCCGCGCAGGCCCAGCACGTCCTGGAGGCTGAGCAGAATTCCGGCGATGGGCCCTGACACCGCGGCGGCGACCGAGGATCCGGCGATGAAGATCGCCGTGGCCTTGCCGCGCTGGCCAGCCGGCACCCAGCGCGCGAAGTAGAAGATGACCGCGGGGAAAAATCCCGCCTCGGCGGCGCCCAGCAGGAACCGCAGGACGAAGAACCAGGTCTCGTTCTGCACGAACGCCATCAGGAATGCGACGACGCCCCAGCTGACCATGATCCGGGACAGCCAGATCTTCGCGCCAAACCTTTCCATCATGACGTTGCTGGGCAGCTCAAAGATGGCATAGGCGATGAAGAACAGTCCTGCACCCAGGCCGTAGGCTGCGGCGCCGATGCCCACGTCTGCCTCCAGCTGTGCCTGGGCGTAGCCGATGTTGGACCGGTTGAGCTGGTTGCACACGAGCATAACGAGCATGATGGGCAGCACCCGCCGGAAGAACTTCTTCGTCGCGGTTGCCACGTCCTTGACAGCGGTGTCGACAGGCTGCATGCGGAACAGTCCTTAGCTTTCGTCCCGGCGCCCGGAAGCAGGCGTGCGGAGCCGGCGTCGGGAGTTTGCCAGGTGGCTGCGCATCGCGGCCGACGACGACGGTCCGTCGCCCTCCGCGATGGCGGCGTAGATTGACTCGTGCTCGAGCACCACCTGCTCGAAATGCTCCCGCGCGTAGTGCTCCCCGCCGGTCATCAGGCGGGTCCGGGGCATTGCGATCATGGTCTGCCCCAGCGCCGCCAGACAGTCGGAATAGAACGGGTTGCCGGTGGCGGCCGCGACGGCCCGGTGGAACTCGTAGTCGGATTTCATGGCATGCGCCGGGTGGGCCCCGCTGCCCGTGAATTCCTCCAGCGCCGTCCGGACCGCCTGCAGCTGCCGGTCCGAGCGGTTCCGGGCGGCCAGGGCGGCAGCCTCGGACTCGACGCCGATGCGGAACTCCAGCAGCTTCACTCGGTCTTCCAGACTGGCTACCGGGCGGATTCCGGGCACGGGCTGCGCGTCCGCCGGGGGCGGGGTCAGCGCGAAGCTGCCCCGGCCCCGCTCGGTTTCCACCAGGCCTTCGGCCTGCAGCCGGGTGAGCGCGGAACGGACCACCGTCCGGCTGACGCCGAACTCGCCGATCAGGGTGTTTTCGCTGGGAAGCTTGTCACCGGGCTGGATGACGCCGTCGACAATACGCATGCGAAGGTCGGCGGCGAGGTCCGCGGTCAGGTTCCGGCTCATGGGTTCTAGGTTACTTGCCGAATTCCACCGACTCGGTCGTCCAGGCCCGCGCCTGGTCGCTGAGCGTGATGCCCAGCCCGGGGCGGTCCGGAACCAGCATGCGGCCGTTCTTGGTTTCAAGGCGTTCGTTGAACAGCGGATCCAGCCAGTCGAAGTGCTCCACCCACGGTTCGCGCGGGTAGGCGGCAGCGAGGTGGAGGTGGATTTCCATGGCAAAGTGCGGGGCCAGGCCCAGCCCCCGCTCGTCCGCCAGGGCGGCGAGGCGGAGGAACTGCGTGATGCCGCCGACGCGCGGGGCGTCGGGCTGGATGATGTCGCAGCCGTTGGCGTTGATCAGGCCCTGGTGTTCGGCGACCGAGGCCAGCATCTCGCCGGTGGCGATGGGAGTGTCCAGGACTTGGGCGAGGTGGGCGTGGCCTTCGAAATCGTAGGCGTCCAGGGGCTCCTCGATCCAGATGAGGTTGAATTCCTCCAGCTGCCGCCCCATCCGCAGTGCGGTGGCGCGGTCCCACTGCTGGTTGGCGTCAACCATCAGCGGCACGTCCCAGCCGATATGTTCGCGGATGCCGGCGACGCGGCGGAGGTCCTCAGCCGAGTCCGGCAGGCCCACCTTGATCTTGATGCCTCCGATTCCCTCGGCCAGGAGGACCGTGGCGCGGGCCTTGACCTCGTCGAGCGAGGCGTTCAGGAAGCCGCCGGAGGTGTTGTAGGTCCGGACGGAGTCCCGGTACGAGCCGAGGAACTTCGCCAGCGGGAGTCCTGCACGCTTGGCCTTGAGGTCGTAGAGCGCGATGTCGATCGCGGCAAGTGCCTGGGTGGCCACGCCGGAGCGGCCGACAGAGGCGCCCGCCCACAGGAGCTTGGTGTAGAGCTTGCCGATGTCGTTCGGGTCCTCGCCGATGATGCCTTCGGCAACCTCCTTGGCGTGGGCGTACTGGGCCGGCCCGCCGGCGCGCTTGGAGTAGCTGAAGCCGATGCCGCTGTGGCCCTGCTCGGTGGTGATCTCGGCGAAGAGGAAGACGACCTCAGTCATCGGCTGCTGCCGGCCTGTGAACACCTTCGCGTCGCTGATGGGAACGGCGAGTGGCAGCCTTGCGGTGGAAAGTTTTACGTGGCGGATCAGATCAACGCTGGTCATGGGTTCTCCCTGGAAGTGATTGCCGGGCTGCACCGCCCGGCACCAACTTAGGATACAAGCTATCTACTTGTATAACAAGTAGCTGAGGACTTTAGCCGAGCAGCCAGGCGACGGCGAGCAGGGCACCGGCGCTGAGGATGGTGGTGCAGAGAATCACGTCGCGGGCCATCGTCACGCCCCGGCCGAACGGGGAGGCGAAGAGGAACACATTCTGGGCGGTGGGCAGTGCCGCCATGATGACGCTGGCGAGGAGGTGCTGGCCCTCCAGGCCAAAGATGAAGCGGCCCAGGGCCCACACGATGAGCGGCATCGCGGCAAGTTTCAGGGTGGTGGCGACCAGGGTCTCGGTGCGTCCGTCCCCTTTCTCCAGGGGCGCCTTGCCGGCCAGGGAGAGTCCAAAGGCGATCAGGACCATGGGGACGGCCCCGCCGGCGAGCATGTCGATGGGTTTCTGGAGCAGTTCCGGTGTATTCCAGCCGGTCAGGGCGACGGCGGCGCCCAGCCCGGAGGCGATGATCATCGGGTTCGCGAACGGCTGGAGCAGCAGCTTCTGCCAGGAGATCCTGGCGCCTCCGGCCAGTCCCAGGACAGTGAGGTAGAACGGGGCCATGACCAGGATCTGGACCAGCAGCACCGGGGCGACGTGCTGTGCCGTCCCCACGGCGTAGAGCGATACGGGGATGCCGATGTTGTTGGCGTTGGCATAGCTGCTGGCCATGGCGCCGACGGCGGTTTCGGCGACGGGCCGCCGGAAGAAAAGGAAGCTGAGCAGGCAATACAGAAGCCCCACTGCCGCTGCGGAGAGCAGCGCCAGCGGGGCGTCCGTGCCAAGCGCTGCGCGGATGTCACTTCCGGCCACCACGGTGAACAGCAGCGCGGGGTTGGTCACGTAGAAGGCCGTGCGGGTGAGGGCGCCCTGGACCTCCGGTCCCAGGATCCGCAGCCGGGCGGCGCAATAGCCGACGGCGATGACAGCGGAAACAATCAGGATTCCGGAGACGACGCCGCCCAATGTTTAGTCCTTCGAAAGTGCCTGCGGGTGGAGGTTTCAGGAGCGCGGCCTATTGGCCGGGCCCCCTAGCGGACCAGGCAGGGCCGCTTCGGGTCGAAGGTCCAGCCGTCGATGTAGTACTGCATGCCGATGCTGTCGTCGCGGGCGTCGAGCCCGTGCTCCAGGTACAGCTGGTGTGCCCTGGCCAGCGCGTCGCGGTCCAGCTCGATCCCCAGGCCGGGCGCGTCCGGAACGGTGACGGCGCCGTCCCGGATCGGCAACGGTTCCTTGGTCAGGCCCTGGCCGTCCTGCCAGATCCAGTGCGTGTCCAGCGCCGTGATCTCGCCCGGAGCCGCCGCTCCGGTGTGGGTGAACATGGCCAGGGAAATGTCGAAGTGGTTGTTCGAATGCGATCCCCAGGTCAGGCCGAACTCGTCGCACAGCTGAGCCACCCGGACGGAGCCGTGCATGGTCCAGAAGTGCGGGTCTGCAAGCGGGATGTCGACGGCGTTGCTCCTGATGGCATGGGACATTTCCCGCCAGTCCGTGGCGATCATGTTCGTGGCTGTCCTCAGCCCGGTGGCGCGGCGGAACTCCGCCATCACCTCGCGGCCGGAGAACCGTCCCTCGGCGCCGCACGGGTCCTCGGCATAGGCCACCACACCCTGCATCCGCTTGCCCAGGCGGATGGCTTCGTCCAGGAGCCAGCCGCCGTTGGGGTCCAGGGTGATCCGCGCTTCCGGGAAGCGCTGGGCCAGGGCGGTGACCACGTCCACCTCGGCGTCGCCGGAGAGCACGCCGCCCTTGAGCTTGAAGTCACTGAAGCCGTACCGTTCCTGTGCGGCTTCGGCCAGGGCCACCACGGCCTCGGGGGTCATGGCCTCCTGCCGGCGCAGCGTTTCCCAGCGGTCGGCAGGGTTGTCCTCCACCAAATACGGCAGGTCTGTCCTGGCCTGGTCGCCGATAAAGAAGAGGTATCCGAGCATCGGAACAGAGTCGCGCTGCTGCCCGTCGCCCAGGAGTTCCGCGACGGGGACGCCGAGGAACTGGCCGTGGAGGTCCAGCAGTGCCGATTCGACGGCCGTGACGGCGTGGACGGTGGTGCGCAGGTCGAAGGTCTGGAGGCCCCGGCCGCCGGAGTCGCGGTCGGCGAACTCCGCCGAAACCTCCCGCAGCAGCGAGCGGTAGCGTGCCACCGGCCGGCCGGTGATCAGCCTGCCGGCCTCCTCGATGGTGGTGCGGATCTTTTCCCCGCCCGGCACCTCGCCGAGGCCGGTGCGGCCGTGCGAGTCGGTCACGATGACGATGTTGCGGGTGAAAAACGGGCCATGCGCGCCGCTGAGATTCAGCAGCATGCTGTCGTGGCCCGCGACGGGGACCACTTCCACGCGGGCGATGGTTGGCTGAGTAGTCACGCGTTGACCCCTGCTTTCAATTCCGATTCCTCTTCTGCGGCCACATCTTCTTGTGCAGCCGCATTTTCCACGGCTCCGTCGATGCGGCGGTTCAGGTGCCAGGGGTTGCCGTCCTGGAGCGGGACCGGCAGCAGTTCCTGCGGCAGGTTCTGGTAGGACACCGGGCGCAGGAAGCGGTTGATGGCCAGGGTTCCGACCGAGGTGGTCCGCGTGTCCGAGGTGGCGGGGAAGGGTCCGCCGTGGACCATGGCATGACCGACCTCGACGCCGGTGGGCCAGCCGTTGACAATGATCCGGCCGACCTTCTGCTCCAGCACCGGGAGGAGGCGGGCCGCCGCCGGGTAGTCCGCCTCGGTGAGCTGCAGGGAGGCGGTGAGCTGGCCTTCAAACCGACTGGCGGCGTCGACGAGTTCCGCCACGGTCGAATACCGGACCACCAGGCTGGCGGCGCCGAAGATTTCCGCATGCAGGACGGGGGTGGATACAAACTCGCCGATGCCGGTGCCAAAGATCGCGGGAGCCGGCGCATTTTCGGTGGTTCCGGCAACTCCAAGCCCGACGACACTGACGTTGTCCGCGGTGGCCAGAGCCTCCGCGCCGGCGTGCCAGGATCCGGCGATGCCTGCGGTCAGCATGGTTTGGCCGGCGCACGCCGATACGGCCCGCCCGACGGCGGACGCAAGTTTGTCGCCTGCCGCACCGGCCGGGGCGAACAGCAGCCCGGGGGAGGTGCAGAGCTGCCCGGAGCTTCCCGTCACGGCTGCAACGTACTGAGAAGCCAGTGCACTGATTTCTTCGTCTTCCCCGGCGACGGCGCCGGGGAAGACGAAGACCGGGTTGAGCGAGGACATTTCCGCGTAGACGGGGATCGGTTCCGGCCTGGCCGCGGCGGTGCGCATCAGTGCGATGCCGGCGGCCTGCGAGCCGGTGAAACCGACGGCCTTGATCGCGGGGTCGGCGACGAGTGCCTGGCCGATGCTGCTGCCCGGACCATAGACCAGGGAGAAGACACCGGGATGCAGCCCGAAGTCCCTGACCGCCTGGGCGATGGCCTGCCCGACGAGTTCGCCGGTGCCCGGGTGGGCGTTGTGCGCCTTGAAAACCACGGGGCAGCCGGCGGCGAGGGCAGAGGCGGTGTCTCCGCCCGCTGTCGAGAAGGCGAGCGGGAAGTTGCTGGCGCCGAAGACGGCGACGGGGCCGAGCGGGATCTGGCGCTGGCGGATGTCGGCGCGGGGCAGGGGAGCGCGGTCCGGCAGTGCGGGGTCGATCCGGATGCCGCGGAAATCGCCCTGCCGGACAACGGTTGCGAAAAGGCGCAGCTGGCCCGTGGTGCGTGCCCGCTCGCCCTGCAGCCGCGCGGCCGGCAGGCCCGTCTCGAGGCGGGCGCGGGTGATGAGCTCCTCGCCGATCGCGTCGATGTTGTCGGCGATGGCGTCCAGGAAGCCGGCGTGGGTTTCCGGGTCCAGCGTGCTGAAGGAGGGGAAGGCGTCGGCGGCGGCCGAGGTCGCCGCCGCGAGCTGCTTCTCATTGAGCAGCGTGTAGGCCGGTTCGAGGCGTTCGTTCGTGGCGGGATTGAAGCCGAAGGTGGTGTTGCCGTCGCCGGCGACTGGCAGCCCTGCGATGAGGGAGTGTCCGGTAAGCGTCAAGGGGTCCTCCTAGGAAACGGTTGCGATGAGTGCTTTGAGGTCCGCGAGGTCCTGCGGAGCCAGGTTCTGCAGGGGCGGCCGGACTCCGCCGGCGGAGCGGCCGATTGCGTCGAGGCCGCCCTTCACGATCGAGACGGAGTAGCCCTTGACCCGGTCGCGGATGTCCAGGTAGGGGATCACAAACGCGTTGAGTTTCTTGTTGACGGCGGCCCGGTCCTGGTTGCGGACGTCCTGATAGAAGTCGAGGGCGAACTGGGGCACGAAGTTGTACATCGCGCTGGAGTAGGTGCTCATGCCCAGCTGGAGCAGCGGGAGGGCGAACGTTTCCGCGGTGGGAAGGCCGCCGAGGTAGAACAGCCGGTCGCCCAGCTTGGCGTAGACGCGGGCGTCATGTTCGAGATCGCCGACCCCGTCCTTGAAGCCGATCAGGTTCTCGTGGCGGTCCGCCAGGGTGGCGACGGTGGTGTCCTTGTAGATGGCGTTGGCGCGGTTGTAGATGATGACACCCAGGGAAGTGGACCGGCAGATGGCGCTGACGTGGTCGATGAGGCCGCCCTGGTCCGCCTCGGTCAAATACGGCGGGAGCAGGAGGATGCCCTCGGCCCCGGCCGCTTCGGCAGCCTTGGTGTTTTCGATTGCCTGGGCGGTGGATCCGCCGGCGGAGGCGAGGACGGGGACGCTCGCGCCCACCTCGTCCACGGCGGCGCGTACCACCCGTTCCGATTCGGCCGGCGTCAGGGAGAATCCTTCGCCCGTGCCGCCGGCGGCGAAGAGTCCCGCCACCGGGAAGCTCGCCTGCCAGGCCAGGTGCTTGCGGTAGTTCTCCTCGTCGAACTGAAGCTGCGCATCGAACGAGGTGACCGGGAAGGAGAGCAGGCCCTCCTTGAGGGCGTTGGCCAGTTCCTGGGGTGTGTATTTTGCCACGATATGGTCCTCCGGGTGGGCGCCGTAAGTGGCGCAAGTGGTGTGGTTCCCCTTCAGACTAGGCTCGGCTCTCATGCCTGTCTAAGTTCATTTTTGTATGTATTGATACCCTGCGTGCATCGTCAGCCGGTCACTCCATTTGGTAGTCGAGCTCGGTGAGCAGGCGGCGCAGCGCCGGGTTTGCCACCTTGCGGTTCCAGATGGCGTGGAGTTCCACTGGCTCCCCCTTGCTGCCCGACAGCGGCAGGAATTCAACACCTGCGATACCCAGCGCCGTCGCGGAGTGCGGCACGAAAGCCACGCCGCGCTTGGCCGCGACCAGCGCAACCATGGTCAGGATCTGGCTCACCGTGTGGACCACATTGCCGTGCTGGACCGGGAAGGTGCGGATCACAAGGTCGTAGAAGTACCGCGCCTGCAGCGGCGAGTGCATGATGATCGGCTCGTCCTTGAGTTCGTCGTTGTCAATGTCCCGGTCCAGGCGTGCCAGCCGGTGACCGGTCGGCACGGCAAGTACCAGGGACTCGCGGTACAGCAGGTGGGAATCAAACACCTCGCTGTTGAAGGGAGGCCGTGCAAGCCCCAGGTCCAGTTCGCCGGTCTGCAGCGCCTGGATCTGTTCACCGGACACCAGTTCCTGAAGGTCGATGTCGACGTCGGGCAGCCTGGTGGAGATCTCCTCCAGCAGGGGCCCGAGAATGCTGAGGCCACTGGCGGCCGTGAAGCCGATGCGCAGCAGGCCCGAGCGGCCCGAGGCGATGCGGCGCGCGGTCACCGGGGCGCGCTCGGCGAGCGCCAGCAGGCGCCTGGCCTCGTCGAGGAAGGCCACGCCGGCGTGCGTGAGCTGTACTTTCCGGTTGTCGCGCTCGAGAAGTTCGGCACCGACGCTCCGCTCCAGTTTCTGGATCTGCCGGCTCAGCGGAGGCTGGGTCATGTTGAGGCGTTCCGCCGCACGGCCGAAGTGAAGCTCCTCCGCCACCGCGATGAATCCGGCCAGCTGGTCAAACGTAAACATAATGCCTTCCGGGTATCACTTCATGCATATTTGGGCTTAGACAGGCATCATAGCGTCTCCCTACACTCGATTCAGCGAACCGGCGTGATGCGGTTCACATGCTTCCGGGGCCTGGGCCCCGACCACCAACGAGGAGTTCCAATGATGCACTTCCCTTCGCGCCGCACCGTACTCGGAGCGGCGTCCGCCGTAACACTCTTGGCGCTGACCGCCTGCGGCAATGTCGCCGGCGGCAGTGCCGATTCTTCAAAATATCCGAACGGGCCGGTCAACTTCACCGTAGGCCAGGCGCCCGGCGGCAGCACCGACCTCATCGCCCGTGCCATCTCCGAAGGCGCCGCCAAGACCCTCGGCGCCCCGATGCCGGTCGTGAACAAGCCGGGCGCCAACGGCGCGCTGGCCAGCAAGGAAGTGGCGGGCAAGCCGGCCGACGGACAGAACCTCGTGCTGCTCAACGCGTCCCTGATCACCATCACCCCCCTGGCGGTTACCGCGGATGAGGCAGTGAACATCGATGACTTCGATGTCATCGCCGGACTGTCCCAGGATGACTACGTGCTGGTGGCCAGCGACAAATCCGGGTTCAAGAGCATCAAGGACGTCACGCAGGCGGGCCGGAACATCACCTTCGGCACCACCGGCGTGGGAACCGGCAGCCAGCTGGCGCAGACGGTCCTCTTCAAGCAGGCAAGCGTCCAGGGCACCGACGTGCCCTTTGACAGCGGCAAGCCCGCCCTGACCGCGGTGCTCGGAAACCAGGTGGAACTGACCACGATTCAACTCGGCGAAGCAATGCCGCAGATCAAGGCCGGCAAAGTCGCGCCGCTGCTGGTCTTCTCGGAGGAACGCAACTCCTTCCTCCCTGACGTTCCTACGGCCAAGGAATCCGGCTACGACGTTCCCGTGGCGCAGTACCGCGCGGTCGCCGCTCCCAAGGGAACACCAAAGGAGGTCAAAGACAAGCTGCTGGCCGCTATCCAGGAGACCTTCAAGTCGGATGCCTACAAGTCATTCAACGAACAGAACCTGCTGACCCCCAAAGAGATCTCCGGCGAGGAAGTCGTCACCCAGTGGAAGGACTACGCCGCGAAGTACAAGTCCCTGGTGGAGAAGTACAGCATCAGCCTCAACGGGACCAAGTGATTCCTGTGACGGCGACGCAACCAGTGCCCGCCGGAGGGGGCAGCCACGCAGCTGCCCCCTCCGGCGGGGACGCCCCCCGCATTCCTGACCTTCCGGACGACCTCACCCCCGAGCAACTGGCAGCCCAGTGGGAAGACGAGAAACCGCCGGCAGCCGGCGCCCTGGCCAACACGGCCGCCTCGCTGGTGGTCCTCGGCGTCGGCATCGGATCGCTCCTGCTGTCGGTGGCGATGGGCCTGGGCACTCCGGCGGCACCACAGCCCGGACTCTGGCCGTTCATCATCAGCTGCGTCATGGTCGTCCTGGGACTGTTCCAGCTCGTCGTCGGGCGCCACAACCGGGACGCCGAGAAATTCACCCGCCTGTCCATGGCACCCCTCACCGGGCTCGTCACGCTCGCCGCCATGGTCACGCTGATGCCGGTCATCGGCTTTGAGCTGCCCGCCCTCGTCCTGTGCGTCGTCTGGATGCGGTTCCTCGGCGGTGAAACCTGGCGCTCCACGCTGCTGGTCAGCGCAATCGTCGTGGCAGTGTTCTACGGCCTCTTTGTCCTGGCGCTCAACACCTCCATTCCCCACCTCTTCTAGGAGAACCCCCGTGGATTTTCTGAATCCCGTGATCAACGGATTCGCCGTTGTCCTGGAGCCCACCAACCTCCTGTACTGCCTGATCGGCGTCGTCATCGGCATGTTGATTGGTGTGCTGCCCGGTCTGGGGCCCGCGGCAACCATCGCCATCCTGCTTCCGCTCACCTACAACGTTGAACCCGTCACCGCCATCATCATGCTGGCCGGCATCTTCTACGGGGCACAGTACGGCGGCACCATCACCTCCGTGCTGTTGAAACTCCCCGGCGAGGCGTCGTCCGTGGTCACTGTCTTTGACGGTTACCAGATGGCCAAACAGGGCAAGGCCGGCACCGCACTTGGCCTGGCCTCCATCGGCTCTTTCATCGGCGGCACCGCTTCCATCATCGGCCTCACCTTTCTGGCGCCGGTCGTGGCCAGTTTCGCCCTCGACTTCGGACCGGCCGAATACTCGGCCCTGGCACTGCTCGGGATCCTCCTGGTGGCAACTATCAGCAACGGGTCCAAGACCAAGGCGCTCATCGCCGCGGCGCTGGGGCTGCTGCTCGCCACCGTGGGCCGGGATATCTTCACCGGCGAAAGCCGCTTCACTTTCGGCAGCCTGGAGCTGGCCGACGGAATCGACTTCGTGCCGATCGCCATGGGCGTGTTCGGCCTCGGTGAAATCCTCTACAACCTTGAGGAACGCCACCGCGCCGCCAAAGCCCCCTCGAAAGTCACCAATGTCTGGCCTTCCCGCTCGGACCTCAAGCAGGCTTCCGGAGCCATCGGGCGCGGCTCGGTACTTGGCTTCTTCCTGGGCATCCTGCCCGGCGGCGGCGCCACCATAGCCTCGATGGCGTCCTATGCCATGGAGAAAAAGCGGGCCAAGCAGCCCGAACGCTTCGGAAAGGGCGCGCCCGAAGGCGTCGCCGGTCCGGAAACGGCCAACAACGCCGCCGCAACCTCCTCATTCATCCCTCTGCTCACCCTGGGGATCCCGGCGAACGCGACTATGGCGCTCATGTTCGGCGCACTCCTGATCCAGGGGGTGACGCCCGGCCCCCAGCTTGTCGAAGAGCACCCGGACCTGTTCTGGGGCGTTGTGAATTCCATGTATATCGGCAACATCCTGCTGCTGATCATGAGCCTGCCGCTCGTGGGTCTGTTCGTGAAAATCCTTCGCGTGCGGGCCGCAATTCTGGCCCCCGTCACCGCGCTCATCACCCTGCTGGGCGCGTACACCATCAACAACAGCATGTTCGATGTAACGCTTGTGGTCGTCTTCGGCATCATCGGCTACCTCATGAAGAAGTTCGGCTTCGAACCGGGGCCGCTGGTCCTGGCTTTCGTCCTGGGGTCCCTGCTGGAAAGCTCGCTGCGCCGTTCACTGCTGGTCTTCGGCGGGGACCCGACCGGATTCTTCAGCCGCCCCATTTCGGCGACGCTTCTCATCGTCTTTGTACTGGTCGCAGTTCTCCCGGGCATCCGGACCGCGCTGGCCAAGCGCAAGCCCTCCACCTCCGGAGTGCCCGCACCCGAACAAATCAAGGAGAAGGTATGAGCATCATCGTCGGTTTCGTCCCCACCCCCGCGGGGGAGGCCGCACTCACGGCCGGCATTGCGGAGGCCACCCTCCGGAACGAAGACCTCGTCATCGTCAATTCCGCCCGGGAAGGCGCACTGGTAGATAAGGCCGTAGCCACCACCGCACTTCTTGAGCTGGCCGCGCAGCGCGCCGCGGACGCCGGCGTGACGGCGTCGGTGATGCAACCGTCGTACCAGCATGACCTGGCCGATGAGTTTCTGGACCTGGCACGGGAGGTCAACGCCTCGTTGATCGTCATCGGACTGCGCCACCGCTCCCAGGTTGGCAAATTCATTATGGGCAGCCATGCCCAGCGCATCCTGATCCAGGCGGACCGTCCAGTCCTCGCCGTCAAGGCCGACGGCGCAGGGCGCTAGGGCGTCCACACCGCGTGGCGCGGATGCGGGGCGGGTCCGAACCAACCGGTTCGGACCCGCCCTGTCCGTTTTTCAGAACGTGACAAGGGGCCGACGACGGCTGGGGGAGAGAACCCCGGTCTCAGAGGGCTCTCAAGCGTCGCCGGCCCCGTTTCGCGCCGGACCCACACCCCGGCAAGCAACGCGCAACCAGCACCGGCGGCGTCCCGAAGGGCCGCCGCCTCTACTACTATTCAACACCCTGCGTGCCGGAACGGGGAGGGATTTTCTCCGTTCAACGAGGCACCCCGGGGCCGCAGAGTTTCATCCTTTCCGGGTGACGGCACCCGTCCCGGGGCAGTCGTAGCGTTGGGGTACCCCGGAGTGGACCAAGCCCCGCCGCACTTTGCCCCAGCAGGACGAACTGTCGGCGTCCGCAGCCCTCCATGACTCTCATAGCCAGGCGAGGCGAGTGTACGATGTCAGCCCAGAACAGACACGCTGCGGTCACGTCCGAATCCCGGGCGCTTGTCATCGGCAGCGCCGGATTTCTCCTCCTTGGCGTAGCAGCGCTCCTGCTCGTCGGGCGGGCACCGGTTCCGTTGTCAGGGCGCGGTTCGGTGGGGGACATCGCCGCGCTCGGGACGGCTGTCCTGGGCGCCGGAGCAGTGGTGATCGGGTGCCTGCAGCGCAGCGGTCCCGAATCCCCGCGAGCCGCAGGAAACGGCCGAACGCGCGATGTTGTCGACATCGCCGCACTCGCTCTGGCCCATGCCTGCATCTTCCTGCTTGGCTGGCTGGCGTTGTTCGCGCTCTTCCAGCAGGCATTCGTGGGCGCAGTCCTCTACCCGCTGGCAGGGGCGATCCTCGTCGCGATCACGGGAGCCATCAGTGCCTACATCGCGTACCTGTCCGCCATCACCATGAACGCCTACCGGCTCGCCGCGCTCCTGGCCGTCTTCCTCGTCATGGGCGTGCTGACGAGCATGCTCACTGCAGAGAACCCCCAGTGGTGGCAGGAAAACCTCAGTGCCCTCGGCATGAGCTCCGATGTTTCCGGGGTGGCGTTCAACATCACCCTGATCATCGCCGGCGTCGTGGTCACGACCCTGGCCGGATACTCCACCAGGACGCTCGAATCGAAGGCAACAACCGCGTTATCGCGCCGGCGGGTGCGGCTGCTCGAAGTCGGCATCATCCTGATCGGAATTCTCCTCGCCTGCGTGGGATTATTTCCGGTCGATGAGCAATTCTGGCTCCACACCGCGGCAGCATCCGGCATGGTGGTGGTGTTCGGGACCCTTATTGTCCGCATGGGGTCGCTGGTCCCCTCGATCCCGGCGACGTTCAACGTGCTGGGGATGGTGTTCCTTGCGGTCATCGCCTTCGCCGTCGTGATGTACTTTCCGTTCGGCTACTACAACCTCACCGCGGTGGAGCTCATCGCCGCGTCGCTGGTCTTCGCCTGGCTGATCGTCCTGATCCGCAACCTCGCCGCCGTCGACGCCGACCAGCTCGGTGCGAACCAGTCGGCGCGCCCGCAGTTTCATTGGACCGACGCCGGCGGCCGCGCCGTTGCACCCGGACCGGACAGGACAGGGCCGGATTTCTGATCGGGAATCGAGGAGTAGGACGAGGCATGAAGAAACTGCAGCCAGGGCGCCCGAGCGGGGTGCCTATTGTCGGCCAGCTCCGCTCCTATGACCGCGCCTGGTTGAGGGGTGACCTGATTGCGGGGGTGACCGTCGCTGCCCTGATCGTTCCGAAGAACCTGGGTTATGCCGGTATCGCCGGAATCCCACTGCAGAACGGCCTGTACGCGGCGGCTGCCGGCGCGATCGTGTACGGAGTCCTCGGCTCCTGCCGGCAGATCTCGATGGGGCCCAGCTCCGGCCTGGCGGCGGTGGCCGCGAGCGCGGTGCTGGCGGCCGGCATCACCAGCGAGCAGGATGTCGCCTCATTCGTCGCGGGGATCACCCTGGCCTCAGGCATCCTGTTCCTGCTTCTTGCTGTCCTGAAAATGGGCTGGATCGCGCAGTTCCTGTCGCGGGCCGTCGTCACCGGCTTCCTCTTCGGCGCGGCGATCGACGTCGTGATCGGGGAACTGCCGAAGCTGACCGGCACAGAAGTTACCGGCTCCAACCCGATCCAGGAACTGCGATCGTGGCTGGGGACATGGGGCGAGGCGCAACAGACCACCGTGATCGTGGGTGTCGTCTCGCTGGCTGTCGTCTTCGGACTGAAGGCGATCGCGCCCAGAATCCCCGGTGCCCTCGTCCTCGTGGTGGGTGGACTGCTGGCGTCGGCGCTGTTCGATCTTGGGGCAAAGGGTGTGGCCTTGGTGGGAGACGTGCCCAGCGGCTTGCCGTCGCCGGAGCTCCCGGACGGCCAGCTGATGTGGGACAACGTGGGAACTGTCGCCGTCGCGTCGGTGGCCCTGGTCCTGATCGGCTTTTCCCAGACCGCGGGGGATGCGCGGGCGTTCGCCGCGAAGCACCGCTACCAGATTGACATCAACCAGGAGTCCCTGGCCCAGTCGTTTGCCAACATGGCCGCGGGAATCTTCAAGGGGATGCCCGTTTCGACGAGCCTGTCAGCGAGCTCGTTGAACGACCACTCCGGAGCAAAGACCGGCGTGGCCTCCCTCACCTCCGGTGTCACCGTTCTGCTGACGCTGCTGTTCCTTGCGCCGCTCTTCTCGATTCTGCCCAAGCCCGTGCTTGCGGCGCTGATCATCGAAGCCGTTGTCATGGGCATGATGAACGTGCCGGAGATGCGGCGGCTGGCCCGGGTGCAAAAGTTTGATTTTTGGATTGCCGTGGCGGCCATTGCCGGCACGCTCATCTTCGGGGTGCTGGCGGGCGTTATCATCGGGATCGGGCTGTCCCTGCTCTGGCTCGTCGGGGTGGCCACCCATCCGGAGATGCCGTCCCTCGGACGTGAACGGGGTACACAGGTCTTCCGCGAATCGGACGAGCACCCCGGTGATGACGTGGTTCCGGGCATCGCCGTCATCCGGTTCGACGGCGGCCTCTTCTTCGCCACCGCTGACGCACTGGAGGATCGGCTGCGCGGGACCATCCACTCAACTCCGGGCCTCACCGGCATTGTCCTGGACTGCGGCGGGATCAACTTCGTGGACTCCCAGGGCGCAGCAAAGCTGGCAGACATCGTGGACCTCGCCCGCGAGGCGGACGTCACCCTGCGTCTCGCCCGGCTCAAACCCGCCGTCCGGGCCACGCTGGCAAGGGACGGGGTGATCGAGCGCATCGGCGCGGACAGAATCCACGGCAACATCTACCGGGCCGTGGAGGCGGAAGAGGCCGCGGCGAAGAAGGAGCCCAACGACCGGCAGGGGTAGCAGCCTGATGCCAAGCTCACCCCCCGGGAATGATTTGAGCACCGGACCGGCTGGCTAGCGTTGGAGGAGCAGCACATCCGACAAGTCGGGGAGACGACCGCAGATGACCTCGCCAAACGCAGACACCACCCAGACAGAGCCGTTCAACAACAGACTTGCGCTGCTGCTTGGCATGGCGATGTTCGTGCTTGTTGTGGATACGTCGATCATGAACGTTTCGATCTCCGCCGTGGTGAAGGACATCAACTCGACCGTCAGCGGACTCCAGTCAGCGATTGCGCTTGAAGCGCTGGTATCCGCCGCTTTCATTTTGATCGGCGGGAAGATCGGTGATCTGATCGGGCGGAAGCGCGCCTACGTCATCGGACTGGTTTGTTATGCCATTGGAGCGGTGGCGATGACAATGGCCCAAAGCCTCCTGCCGATCATCATCTTCTGGGCCGTAATCGGCGGGCTGGGCGCCTCGCTCCTGCTCCCCGCCATGCAGTCCCTTATCCATGGAAATTTCGAGGGCGCGGCGCAGAAACGGGTCTATGCCCTGGTCGGTGCGTCGGCCGCGATTGCCGCGGCGGTCGGGCCCCTGCTCGGCGGGTTCATCACCACCTTCCTGTCCTGGCGCGTCGCCTTCATGCTCGAGGCCCTCATCATCGCGGTCGTACTGTCCGGCATCAAGCTGGTTCATGACGTGCCGTTTGTGGGGACCCGATCACTGGACATCGTGGGATCGGTCCTGTCCATTGTCGGCATGGGCGGAATCGTCCTTGGCATCCTGGTCTGGCAGGAGGGCGGCGAAGCTGTGGGGGCGCTTCTCGCCGTGGGTGCCGTCGGTCTCGGCGGGCTGGTCTACTGGCTGCTTCGGCGCAAGCGCCACGGCAAGGCCACATTGCTGGACCCGGACCTGTTCCAATCGAAGGCTTTCCGGTTCGGGGCTACGGGGCAGATGCTTCAGCAGGTCGCACTCGGCGGCACCATGATCGTGTTGCCCATCTACCTTCAAATGGTCCTCGGCTACAACGCCATGCAAGCAGGGTTGTCGATTGCGCCGCTCTCGCTGACCATGTTCGCGGTCGCCATGCTCGCCGGCAAAAGGGCCGGTGCGCGCCGCCCGGCCAGCCTCATCCGGTGGGGCTTCCTGCTTCTGATCGCGGGCCTGGTGGTGCTGGTTCCGATCGTGCCACGCGCGGACTCCGGCTGGTGGCTTCTGCTCCCACTGATCATCGCCGGCTGCGGTCTGGGGCTGTTGGTGTCCCAGCTCAACAACTACACACTGTCCCCCATCTCGGACGAGCGGGTCAGCGAGGCAGCCAGCGTCAACTCGGCCTCCGGGTCCTTCGGTCTATCGCTCGGCCTCGCGTTTGCAGGCGGCATCATGCTGGCATCGCTCTCGTCCATCTTCATCGGCATGGCGACGTCCAGTACGGTTCTGACGCCCGACCAGCAGCAGCAGGTCTCGCAGAGCCTGGAACAGGACGCGCAGGTCATGAGCGATGCGCAGCTCGAGGAACTCCTCACCGGCCAAACGGAGGAAGTCCGGAACGAGATCATCCGTATCAACACCGATGCCCGGCCGCTGGCTCTCCAGATCGCGCTGTCGGTTCCCATACTGGCCGGCCTCGCGGGGCTGTTCACGTCCTTCCGCATGATGAGGCTTCCAGATCCGAGGCCCTCCGGTGCCGGGGAAAGCGCGATCCTGGGGTGAGCTCCAGCGGTCAGCTGACCTCGTCCGCAATTCACCCTCAGCGGATGAGGAGTCCACCCGGGCTCCGGGCTCAAAATGATTAATACCTGCCAGTTGTTAGGCTGCCGGGCGACCACCCGGACATGCAGTGACCTTCATTCCCACCCAAGGCTGCGTAAACGTACAAAGCAGCCCCAACTGAAAGTAGGGAAGCCGAATGAGTTTCTGGGAGAACTTTTGGAATATTCTCTGGTGGTTCCTTTGCGTGTACGCATTCATGGCTTTCCTGTATGCGCTGTTCGTCATTATCGGTGACATATTCCGCGACCATCAACTGAACGGCTGGTTGAAAGCCGTCTGGATCGTCTTCCTGGCCTTCTTGCCCTTACTGGGCGTTCTGGTCTACCTGATTGCCCGCGGCAAGGGCATGACCGAACGGGCCATGGAACGGGCCCGTTCGAACCAGGAGGCCTCCGAGGCGTACATCCGCCAGGTCGCTTCCCCGAGCCGCACCGAGGAGATTTCCAAAGCCAAGGCTCTTCTGGACGCTGGAACGATCAGCCCGGACGAGTTCGAGAGGATCAAGAGCAGCGTCCTGGTCTGACGGCATACGTACAGCAGAAACGTCCCGGCGATTCCCGTCGCCGGGATCTTTCTGCGCCGGACCGGTGGGGGAGCCGCCGGCGTCGTTGCCCTTCTTCCGGCAAGGCGGGGAACCGCAGCTCCGAACGGACCGGCACAGCGCCCGATCAGAGTTGGATGATGGTGTAGGCGATGATGAACACGCCGACCGTCAGAGTTGCGATTGCCGCGATCGTGCGACCTTTGCGCTGCATCCACGTGTAAATGGCGGTCAGCGGCACTTCGGCCCGTTCCGGGGAGTGCAGCCACACGGCGATGGGCACGACGACGGCCGACTGGGCAACAACGGCGTAGGCGAGGACATACAGGGTTCCTTGGAGCAGGGGCGGTTCCCGGACGCTGATCAGTGCCCCGGCGGTCACTGCGAGCAGTATGGCCTTGGGACGCAGATTCAGCCCCAGACCCAGGACTACGAATTCCCAGGGGCGTGCGGACTGAAACCTCGTTTTGAGTTTCCCGACCAAAGCGCTGTCTGTCTGGCTGCTGTGCTTGAAGAGGTATCCGGCGTAGGCAATGAGAAAGACGCCGATCAGCAGGCCGAGCCCAGTCAGGATTTCGTCCTTGTGCAGTGACGGCCTGACCGGCAGGAACTGCAGCCCGACAGCCGAGAAGGCGACGACAGCGATGGATCCGGCAACGCTGCCGATCAGGAACGGGAGTGCGCCCCGGCGTGGCTCGGGGGAGAGCAGGATCATGATGGTGATGCTGACGGGCACAGTGCTGATAGCTCCTGCGACGGCGAAGAGCACCAGGCTCGGGATGACGCTCAGCACGCAGTCACCGGGCCCGGGGGATTGACCGAAGGCATCTTACGCCGCCGGGGTGCTGCCGGGGTCTGGCTTGTCCGGTCCCCGCCGGGCCCGGCGGGCGCGGATCGCGTCGTCTTCTTGCTTGAGGAGGGCCTCAAGGTCCTTCGTGTCTCCGGTGAGCGGCCGCCACCACGAAATGGACGGGTCTGAGTCGAGGAGGATCGTGCGGAAAAGCAGTGTCAGCGGCACGGCAAGGATGGCGCCCACGGGACCCAGGATGACGGCCCACAACAGCACGGACACGAAGGTTAGCGTCTCGCTGAGGGCCACCGCGTTGCCCACGTATTTTGGTTGGATGATGGACTGGACGACGCCGTTGATCCCGCCGTAAATGACGAAGACTGCGAAGAGTGTCGGCCATCCGCCGCTGAGGAATCCAAAAAACAGCGGCGGTACGATCGCGATGAAATAGCCGATGTTGGGGATATAGCTGCAAATGAATGACAGCAAACCCCAGAGGAGCGCACCCGGAACCTGCAGGATGACCAAAACAAGCCAGTTGAGGAGACCCTGGGCCGCTCCAAGGACGGTGGTGGCAATCATGTAACGTCGAACGCCGGCCCCAAAGCCCGTAAATGCGGCGACCACGGCCGGCCGGTGTAACCGCAAATGGGTCAGCAGGGCAGGGACGCGCGATCCGTCGACCGCCATGAGGATGAGCATCGTCAGAATGACCACGAGGCCGCCCACCAGGCTTGTGATACTGCCCAGAAGGCCTCCGACGAACCCGATTATGGCGCCGGGCGTAAACGCCTCCAGAGCTGCTTGTACCTGCTCAGTGCCGAATCCCACAGTCTCCAGCATCCCGGCGATGGACGTCCCCAATTCGGCCATTTGGGGGGCGTACTGCGGCAACAATGCGGAGAACTGGGCCAGCGAAGCAACGAATACCGCACCGAAGCCCGCCAGGAGGGCAAAGACTGCCGCGATAGTGGAGCCTGTGGCGATTCCCCGTGGAACGCCACGCCCTTGCAACCAGTGCCGCAGGGGATGCACGCAGAGTGTGAGCACGAAAGCGAAAAACACGGGGGCGACAATTCCCCGCATCGCGGCAAGCCCGAAAGCGACAACAGTCGCGCAGGCCAGGGTGAGCAGGACGATGGCGGTACGGGGGAGTCCAGGACGAGGAGCAGCTTCCGATGGTTCCGGCCCCATTGAGCCCTCCTTCGTTCGCCTGGGAAAACAATCTGGGTCGCGGCCACTTCAGCGGGGACCGCGGGACATCCTCCGCGCCCGGCCGGTCCGGCTGTCTTTGCCCGCCGCGTCGTCCAGACAGCCGTTCAAGGTGATGGCGGCGTCGATGAGTGCGAGGTGCGTGAACGCCTGCGGGAAATTTCCGATCTGTTCGCCGGTGGGCGCGATTTCTTCGGAATAGAGTCCGAGGTGGTTCGCGTAGGTCAGCATCTTTTCGAACGTAAGGCGGGCATCATCCACCCGGCCCGCCCGTGCCAGGGCATCGACGTAGAGGAACGTGCACAGCGAGAAAGTACCTTCGGAGCCGCGAAGTCCATCGGGCGATGCACTTGGGTCGTAGCGGTACACCAGGCTGTCGGACACCAGTTCCGTATCCATGGCGCGGAGGGTCGACTCCCAGAGGGGATCACTGGGTGCCACGAAGCCGACCTGTGGCATCTTCAGCAGGGACGCATCGAGAACCGTGTCGCCATATTGCTGCACGAATGCCTGGCGTTCCGCGCTCCAGCCCTTGTCCATGATCTGGTTGTAGATGGCGTCACGCTCGGCAATCCACCGGGACAGGGGTGCCGGACGGCCGTGCGCCGACGCGAGGCGGATGGCCCGGTCGAACGCGACCCAGCACATCAGACGCCCGTAGGTGAAGTTCTTCCGGCCGCCGCGGGTCTCCCAGATTCCTTCTTCCGGCTGGTCCCAGTTGTTGGCGAGCCACTCCATCAATTCGCAGGTGGCAAGCCATCCGGGCTGCCCTATTCCGTCTCCGATTCGGTCCAGGGAGTACACGGCGTCCAGCGCTTCGCCGTAGATGTCCAGTTGAAGTTGCCCGGCAGCGCCGTTTCCGATGCGCACAGGGTGGGAGCCCCGATAGCCCTCCCAATCCGCCAGGATCTCTTCGTGAAGTTCGGGGTTGCCGTCAACGCGGTACATGATGTTCAACGGGCCGGTGTCGCTCTCCAGATGTTCCGTGATGCGGTCGCGGAGCCACCGGCTGAAGGCGGCGGCCTCGCCGACGAAACCCATCCGGATCAGGGTGTGTACCGAGAAGGATGCATCGCGGATCCAGGTGTACCGGTAGTCCCAGTTGCGTTCCCCCCCGACCTGTTCCGGCAGGCCGGCGGTGGGAGCCGCCACCAGCGCGCCGGTTGGCGCATAGGTCAGGAGTTTCAAGGTGATGGCCGACCGTTCCAGTTCCTCGCGCCAGCGCCCGGTATAGGTGGATTGGCTGACCCAGTCGTGCCAGAAGTGCGCGGTGTCGTCGACGAGTCGCTGGACCTCGGGAGGGCGCATGATGCGCGGCATAACATCGGGGCCCGTTTCCAGGACGACGCCGCGCATCTGGCCCTGCTCCAGGCTTAGGGAGACATGCAGATCACCGTCCCCTGTGGCCTCGTATCGTCCGGGTCTGTCGTCCCCCTCCTCGCGGATGAGGCTGAGTGCCAGACGGGTTTCGCCGGCGTCAAAGATCGCGCCGTCGCCGCTGAGACTGAGGCGGTGGGGCCGCCGGCCGTAGTCGAAGCGGGGAGCCACTTCGACGTCGAACGAGATGTGTCCCCGCACGCATCGCAGCATGCGAACCAGACGATGCTGTTCGCTGACTGAGGCGCCGGTGATCGGCATGAAATCCATCAGCTCACCGACCCCGCCCTCGGTGAGGAACCGCGTGATCAGAACAGCCGTGTCGGGCAAATAGAGCTGTTTCGTTGCGAATGCCTCGCCTCGCGGCCGGGTGCTGAAGTGGCCGCCGCGGGAACGGTCGAGCAGCGAGGCGAAAATACTGGGAGAGTCGAACCGCGGACTGCAGAACCAGTCGAGAGTGCCGTCTGTGGAGATCAAGGCAGCCGTTTGCAGGTCCCCAATAAGGCCATGGTCGGCAATCAGCGGGTATTCGTTCATCTGGACGACCTCCTGGGTACTTTGCCTCGGGCGCTGAATCGACGTTCCTGACGGCCGTCAACTTCGCTGGCCGTCACCTCGACCGCATGTCAGCTCATGACCCTGGTCTTGATCCTGTCGAACTCGTCAGTACTGATGGTTCCGGCGTCGAGAAGGGCCTTGGCTTTGGAAATCTCCTCCGTGGGGCTCGCAGTGGCGACCTCGCGGATATACGTGTCCGTGGCCTCCTTGTTTTGACGGGCCCGCTCCCTGGCCCGTTCGGCCATGCCGTTGCCGCGGGCAATCATGTACACCAGCAGGGTCAGGAAGGGCAGGAAAGCCAGGAAGACGATCCAGACGGCCTTCCACCACCCGCTCAGCTTATGGTCACGAAAAAGATCGTCAATTACGAGCCACAGCGCATACAGGAACGCGAAAAATGCATACACGACGAAGAACCACCAGAAAATGTCCCAGAAGTTTTCCCAGAAACTCATTTTGATTCCCTACTTTCATTTGATGCGGTGTTGCCCGTGAATTCAGCCTGGGGTGGAAAAGATGCTGTCTGAAGGTCCCCCGGGGGGATTTCAGGTCTCAGCACTTGACGTCCGTCGTGAGGTCGCTCAGTGCGGCCTGGACGTTTGCAGCTTCGTCACGTAGTGAATCGGCCGCCTCGGTGAGGCTGGCGGCATCGGGAACCTCGTTCACGGCGGCAGCGAACTTATCTTCAGCCGCTGTAACTGCGTCCACCCGATCTTTGGCCGCGGCACCAACCTCCTTGACCAGGGCGTTATAGCTCGTCGCGACCTGGTCCCGTGCCGCATGGACCTGCTCCAACGTGGCACTTGGCGTCTTCAGGGTGTCCTTGAAGCCTGTTAGGGCGACCGCAAAGGCGTCGGCGGAGGCGCAGACCGGCGAAACGGTCGGCTGCGGGCTGGATGTACTCGCCGGCGGGCTGGATGAACTCGCCTGGGGGGTGGAAGTGGCCGCCGGCGGGCTGGCGGTGCTGCAGCCGGCGAGCAGCGCGGTGGCCGCACCGAGTGCTAGGAATCGTGCGAGGACTGGTTGTGGTCTCAACATAGGAGGCACCTCTCAGATGGCATTCGCCTGGCAGCCCGAACACTGGCAGGTAGAACCATCGTTAGCCCCGGGCCTGGCGTATGGATCACCCGCCGGGGGTGATATCGGGACGTGCCGCAGCTGAACTCTGCACCACTGTCCTGGGCTGGCTGATCCGCTCCGTGCCGCGCAGAGGAAGTCGGCGGGATTGAGGCCGGAGGGCCGTTCACGGGAGGTGACTCTTGTGCAATGATGCGGGTGTCACTAAAGGCCCCGGCGCGGACCATTCGGCTCAGCGCCGATGGTTCTTGTGCCGGGCTAAAGAACAAGATCCAGCAGCCCGGAAATTCAACGGAGAGGAATAGCCGTGACCTTCTGGGATTTCTTTTGGCTCATGATTTCGTTTGTTCTTTACATTTCATACCTGGTGGTTCTATTTCTGATCGTAAAAGACATTTTCGCTGATTCGACCCGGTCCGGGTGGAGCAAGGCAGTCTGGGTTCTCGTTCTTATTTTCCTGCCGGTCCTCGGCGGTCTGGCGTATCTGATAGCCCACGGGCAGTCCATGTCCCTGCGGCAGGCTGCCCGGAGCGATGTGGCCAGGGAGGATTTCGAGGACTATGTCCGCCGAACAGCCGGTACCAACCCCGCGGAACAAATCGCCCAGGCCAAAACCTTGATGGATGACGGTGCACTCACGGCTGAAGAATTTGCCGCGCTCAAACAACGGGTGCTTCGCCGGTAGCCGCCGCACCGCCGCCACACCGCGGCGGACGAGTCACCCGGGGAAGGTGATGTGCCGGCGCGCTGGCGGTGATGGAATCGTGTGGGAATTCCAGCCTGAGAAAAAGGAGAGTGACATGTGCCGCTGGCTCGCGTATTCGGGTTCTCCCGTGCGATTGGATGACCTCCTGTACAAACCCGCCAACTCGCTCGTTATGCAAAGCAAACACGCCCGTCTGGGAGTCGAGACCACCAATGGGGACGGTTTCGGCGTCGGCTGGTACGGAAACGCGCCTTTTCCCGGCGTGTTTCACAGTACGGAGCCGGCCTGGCATGACCGCAACCTGCGCGAGCTCGCAGGGCAGGCATCAGCCGGCCGCGTCTTCGCCCACATCCGTGCCACTACCGGCACTGCAGTCCAACAGACGAACTGCCACCCGTTCCGTCACGGCCGTTGGCTGTGGATGCACAACGGGGTCCTCACCGACTTCCCGACGATTAAGCGGGACCTGGCCATGGCCGTCGACCCGGCGCTTTATCCCGAGATCGAGGGATCCACGGATTCGGAGATGTTCTTCTTCCTCGCGCTCACCTTCGGCCTGGAACGGGACCCCCGCGCGGCCGTCGCCGACGCGGTGGGACTCATTGAAGACGTCGGACACCGCCACGGCATCGAACACCCGATCCAGATGACGGTCGCGACTACCGACGGAGACACCACGTGGGCGTTCCGTTACTCGAGCGAGGGCAAGTCCCGATCGCTCTTCCACAGCACCGACATCGCGACACTCCGCTCCCAATACCCGGACAACCCCTTGCTGCATGGGCTCTCGAACGATACCCGGTTGGTCGTGTCCGAACCCTTAGGGGATCTCCGGGGGGCGTGGCGTGAGGTCCCTGATGCCACGTGCGTCGTTGTGCACGGGGGTGGGGAGGACTTGTTCCCGTTTTCGCCCTCCGTCGGTTAGCGGCAGGACCTTCGTCAGGTTTCCGGTGAACCCCGGGATCTGAACCCCGGGATCCCCGGATCCTGGACGCGGTCAGCGCTTGCAGATTCTTCAGAGGATGGGACGCGTTGGCTGCGAATCCTCAGGCGGCTGCCCCGTCACCGGTTCGGCGGCGGCAGGCCCGGCGCCGGTTGGATGGCCAGCAACAACGGCAGGGCGGCATAGGAGTTCGACAAGGAGAATCGCCAGCACGGCAAGGACTGCCGTCCAGATGGCCACGGCCGCGGTGGGGTACTGCCAGAGGATGAGTACCAGGACGGCAACGCCGATGACGACGGCTTCCAGGATCCGCCGGTAGCGAGCCAGCCAGTGCTGCCACGGCTGGGCTTGCGCGGCGCCAACCTTGCCGGTCAGATAATCCCCTGTCCGGGCGAGACCTTGACGGACAAATTCGGCAGGGCGCGAATGACCGGTCAGGAAGGCGCCCAAGGCAACCAGCAAAGCCACGACAAAGACAAACCGCACACCGGTTCGGAGCGGCATCAGGAGGGTATCAACGAGGCTTTGAGCGGCCGCGGGGGACACCGTGGCCGACGGGATCGTGCCGAGGAAGATGTCCAGTCCGATGGCCAGTCCGAGTGCCAGCACCGCCATGGCCACGGCTATGCCCAACCCGACGCGGCTCGTCGTGCGCCGCCGCCAGCCCCGAGGCGCCACCGCAATGGCCCCCACGGCGCTTAGAACCGTCATCCAGGCCAGAATCGGGGCTGTCCGGTCCAGGGTTCTGATGGCCTCAGTCGCCCTGACCAGTTCCGGCGACTGCAGCAGGGTGATCTGCGCGTCAACTTCCGGAATCCTGGCCGCTATGTCCACCCCTTGCTGGACAAGGAGAGTTTTGACCCGGGCAATGATCTCTTTGGTTGAGATGGTAACGGTGCCGCTCTCGTCGATACTGACGGTGCCGCCGGTGTTTCCGGTAGCAAGGTTGACGATTCCCTGGTGCGCCGCCCGGTTGACCTGGATCCAGAGATCCTGAAACTGCGGGCTGGCGACGAATTTGGACACAGCTGAATGGATCAGGGATTTGGTCTGCTCAGCAATTGCCGGCGCCAGCCCGGTGATCACTGCAGCGACCCGCGGTGCGGATTTGCCGAGTTCCGTCATCGCATCCCGGGTGATCGCTTCGATGTCCAAAGCATCGGTGATCTGGGTGGTGACTTTATCGGATATCTCAGCCTGGATGGCGGGGTCCGAGGCCAACGGTGCGACGGTGGCAACGTAACGATCCGTATCCAGTACCTCACTCCGCAGATACAGGGCAGGCACTGCGGCGCACGCCAGGACGGCAGTCAGAACCACGAGGACAATGGCGACAATCCGTCGAGCCAAACCCGCACCCGGTCCGGGAGGCTTCAGGGCAGTCTTTCTGGCGTCGTCGCGTTCGAGTTGCAGCCGGGCAACTTCTGCGCGCAACCGGAGCAACTCTTCGTGTTCCGTGCTGCCGGGGACCTTGGCATCATCTTGGAGTGACATGAGGGCTCTCCGCCTGGGTTGCGGCTCGCCGCACGGACTCGACTTTCGAGCCCGACGAGACCGGAAGAGTCGGTACCGCCTTCAGTACAGGGACTGGGACGGGAATAGTTGATCGCAACACGGGATCCACCTCCAACGTCTGGTTTCGGGTAAGGATGCCTGGCTTCCCAGGCGGGCATCACATGAGGAGTCGGGCCTTCGCTCTTACGAATTCGGCATCAGTGAGGAGGCCGGAGCTGCGCAGGTCGGCGAGCCGGGAGAGCTGTTCAGCAAGTTCTTTTCCGCTAACGGGCGGAACCGGCGCCGGTGGGGTCCGGGCCTGCGGGGCCTCCTCCTGAGCCGCAGCAGCCCGAACCTCCGATTCCTGTCCCCGTCGGGCTGCCGGGCGGTTGGCAGCGTCGGCTGTCCCCCGTGCAGTACCCGAAATGGATGCCGTTCGAGCGATGGTTCCGAGCAGCCCGGGGCGGTCGCTTCTGGCAAATGGCATGAGAGGTTCCTTTTGTCGATGTAGCCCGTTCAGCTCGTGGTGACGCCATCTGCTTCGATGGCCACGACCGCATCTTCCTGCGGGATTCTCGCCTGCAGTGCCGTCACGCCTCCGGAGCGCCGTACCTCCTCCGAAAGTCGCTGAGCCCAGCGGTGTTCGACCACCGCGACCAGTGCTATCTCGTTGTTTCCGATTGTTTCCGCCGCCAACGCAAGGTCAGTGTCGTTGAGGAGAGTCAGGGGCCGGGAATCGAGGATCATGCTGGACCAGGCCGCGGGCAGATTATCGTGCAAGTCACGGACGTGCACGGCTCCCTGCCCATCCCTGCTCACCAAGGCCAGATCTGCCAGGGTCACGGCACCAGACCTGACAGTCTCGCTGAGGGCTTTAATGACGGTCGCGTCGATGGCCGGTTTCGGGAAGGCACAGATAATCACTTCCAATGGGCCAATCTTCATGTGCAGCTCCTGTTCCCCTGGAGGCAGTCAAGGACAATCCTCATTGTCCTTGTGGGAAGCCCGCCCAACCCCACCCGCCCAGGGTGATCTGTCGATCCGGCGCACCGAATCCCGCGTTGTGGATGACGGGAACGTCCGGGACGGTGCGTCCACCCGGGAGATCTTGTCCGGATGGCCGCAGCGGATGCTGGCGGGGCAAATGTTCGGGCTGAGTCGCCCGGGGCAGGATGCGCTCAAGAGTCAGGGGGCTGCGCTCATCCGTTCGGGGTGACCAACCCGCCTTCCCCTGGCCGCGGCAGGAATGGCCGGTGCAGTGTGGAAGGAGTAGTTAAGACCGGCCGAGGATTAGCCGCGCAGACTCCGACCCGCCGCGAAAAAGGCGACCTTTGCAACCAGGACAAGGGCGCCCAGGCCGACGATCATCTGAACCGTGACGACTGCCCGCGCGAGTTGGCTGACCGGCGTAATGTCGCCAAATCCCACAGTGGCGAATGTGACAGTCGTGAAGTAAAAGGCATCCAACCTGGTCAGAGGTTCGGTAAATGCCGAAGGGTCCGTTGTCGACATGGACAGGTACAGCAAAGCGAAGAGGCAGAGAAACATCAGGACGGTCTCAACGACTGCTTCTGCCGCACGGATTTGAGGTACTTCGGCTGCAAGGATCATTCGCAATTGAAGGGCCAGGGCGCTCAGAAAAACGAGCAGGACCCCGCCAAGCCGGATCCATGCGCCGGCCGGGTTGTCCTCATTGAATCCCCCTACTGGAATAGCGGAGTAGAAAACGAGGACCATTACCAGGAAAGCCGCCATCCGCAGGACGGCGAGGACAAGAACATGGCGTCGGGCGGCTTTATCGAGTTCACGGACGAAGACCGGATCCTTTCGGTTCCCCTGCTTAGCGGCCATGACTGATGGTACTCCGGGGCAGATACAAATAGTCCGCGGGCGCCGGACCCGCTGCCTTGGCCGGAATCTTGGCCTCGGGTAACCGCTGCACAAGGACCTTATGCCCCTGTCGAACGAAATTGCGGGCTCCTACGATGAAACACGTGGGAGAGACTCGAATGTCTGCATTTGTGCCGGGCCCGCAGTCCAAGACCCGGCCACCTCTGCGCGGTCTCGGGGCCTTGGAACGGCAGCGGTTGAGCGACGCTTTAACGGCGGCCGTTGATGCTCACCGACTGACCGTCATCGCGGCCCCGGCCGGCTACGGCAAGTCCACATTCCTGGGTGACTGGGCCCGCCACTGCGATCTGCCCTGCGCCTGGCTGTCGCTCGACCGATTTGATGCCCAGCCGGCACGGCTCTTCCATGGGGTGGTGGGTGCCATCCAGGCTGCCGCCAGCCAGCTTCCGTTGCCCGGCAACAGTGCGCTGCTGGCCTTGGAACAGAACCTCACCGAAGACCGTGCCGCATCCTATGACCTCGTGCTTGGCGCCCTGGAACAACTCACGGAACCGATTGCGCTGGTCATCGACGATGTCCATCTGGGCGGGCCCGGGCTGGCCGGCGGGATCGTGGGGGTGCTCGCGGCCTCAGCGCCGCCGACTCTCAGGATTATCCTTGCCGGGCGGGGCCATCCCCCCATCCAGTTGGAACGGCACAGGTTTGGGGAAGGTCTCGGGGAGCTCGGCGCCGCTGAACTCGCCTTCACGCAGGATGAGGTCGCCCAGGTTGCCTGTTCGCTGGGGCAGGACGCCTCTTTCGACGCCGGCCCCCTCTGGGAGTTGACTGACGGATGGCCGGTCGCCGTCCACGCGAGCCTCACCGCACTGGCGCAGTCCCGCAATGTCCCGGGCAGGATCACGAACACTCCGCCCGAGAACCTGCCGCTGTCCCATTACATCGCAGAGGAAATCCTGGAACAGCTGGACCCGCCACTGGCGGAATTTGTCCTGCGCGCGACGACGTGTGAGTGGCTTGGCCGCCGGCTCGCCGTCGAGCTTCACGGCCAGCCGGACGGCGGCCTGCTGCTGGAGGCCTGCCTCCGCAACGGCCTTTTCATCGAGGAGCACGAATATCGCGGCGGCGAATCCATGTACCGGTGGCATTCCCTGTTCGCCGCACAATGCCGCCGGATTCTGGAACGGAGGGACCCGCTTCTAGCCGAGCGTCTCCACCGCGTCGCGGCACGGTACTACCAGGACACCGACGTTTGTGAGGGTGTGGCTCAAGCACTGCAGGGGCATGCGCCCCGGCAGGCTGTCATGTCAATCGGCAGGCACTGGCTGGAGTTCCTGCTGCGGAACGGCGCCCCCGCTCTGGAGCAATTGTGTCTCGACCTGCCGGCGCCGTGGAGCGAGGACTCCGAGGTACTGATGATCAGATCCGTCTGCCGGGTGCTTGATGGCGACCATGGTGCGGCCTCGGAACTAAGTCAACGTGCGTTGGCGCGCGCCTCTGAACTGGATTCTGTACGGCGGGGAATGCTCGACAGTTGCCGGAGCCTGCTCGAGCCGTTGCCCGTCACCGGCCGGTTGGACCTGCGCCTCCCGGCGGAGGACGACGGGGCACTTCCCGACTTCCCCGCCGAAGGCCACCCCGCCACCTACTCGACAGGCCTCTTCCTGCTTGCCCAGGCCGAATTCCGGCTGCACCGCGCCGGGTATCAGGCGACGGTGCTGCTTGAATCAGCGGCGGCCGACCGCAGCGATCCGCAGCTGGAGGAGGCCGAAATATTCGCCAAGGCGGAACTGGCCCTGGCGTTCGCCGCGGCCGGCGATCTGTTGACTGCTGACGAACTGGCGACCCAAGCGTTGGAGAGGGCGGACGAGCTGGACTGGAGCTCGCAGGACCGGCTGGCAGCCGCCTGGCTGGCACGTGGAATTGCATGCTACTGGCGCGACGAATTGAAAGGCGCACGCGCCCATCTCGCCAAGGCGCTGCGTCTAGGGAGCAAGTTGGTCACGCTCGGCGCGCTCGGCATCCTGTACCGGGTCCTGGTTGATTGTGCCACCGGTGACGAATCGCATCTTGCCGACTCCAGCGCCGCGCTGGAGTCGTTCCACGATCGCGGGCTTTATGGTGTGTCGTGGAACGCCTTCCACACCGTCGCAAGGGCGAAGATCGCGGAAGCCAGAGGAGACCTGGACGGCGCGTTGGCTATTGTCCAGCCGTTGGGTTCCGGCGGGCATGCGCCCTTGGTGGACACGCTGCTCGCAGAACTCCTGCGTCGCGGTGGCGAGGTCAGCGCCGCCCGGCGCTGCGCCAAGGAACTGACAGTCCAACACCGCAACCGCTGCCTGGACACGAGTATGAGCCTGACTGAGGCGCTTCTGGCGCACGGGAACAGGGATGAGGCCAGGACGCACGAACGGATAGAACACGCCGTCCATCGCGCCGAATCCCAGTCCGTCCTGCGGCCTTTCACCGAGAGGCGGGACGATATGGCGGAGCTTCTGATTCGCCACGCTGTGTGGGGCACCACTCACGAGTCGTTCATCGCGGCGCGAATGGCCCGCCACGCGCAAGTTCAACCGCACCTGCGGACACGGTCGTACTGGACACTCACGGACCGCGAACGCGAGGTCTTGGCCTACATGCGCTCGGTGATGACCGCGGCTGAGATTGCCGACGCGCTGTTCATTTCGGTGAACACCGTCAAGACGCACGAACGGTCCATCTACCGCAAACTGGGTGCGGCGGGGCGGCGCGACGCACTAAAGACTGCGGCCGAACGCGGGATTGTCTGAGCTGTCCGGCCCACGTTGCCTGTTCGGAATTCACCCGCCACGGGTGATGGCTGTCAACGGCGGGGAGCCAACAATTGTCGTACCTGCCATTGGCTGGGCTGACGGGGGACGGCCCATCCCGGAAAGGAGCCTCCAATGTCACGATCTCACCGAATCCGTGCGGCGGGACGTGCACAGCCCCAGATCTCTGCGGCAACTGCGTTTGCCCAAGAGGCCGCAATACTTGAAAGCAGGGAAGCCAAATGAGTTTCTGGGAGAACTTTTGGGATATCTTCTGGTGGTTTTTCACCGCGTGCGTCTTCTTCGCCTACCTGTTTGGCGTATTCGCGATCATCGCTGACCTCTTTCGCGATCACGGGCTGAACGGCTGGTGGAAAGCGGTCTGGATCTTTTTCCTGTGTTTCCTGCCGTTCGTAACACTGCTGGTTTATCTGGCCGCCCGCGGTGACGGCATGGCCGAGCGGTCGGTGGAACGCTACCGGCGGGACCAGGAGGCCGCCGATTCCTACATCCGCAAAGTCGCGACTGCCAGCCCCACCGATGAGATTTCCAAAGCGAAAGCTCTTTTGGACGCTGGAACCATCAGCGCTGATGAGTTTGCGAGGATAAAGAGCAGGCTGCTGGTCTGAAGGCGGTTGTGGACCTCCCGGCCCGGGAAACGAATGTTGTCCCCAACAGGAGGGGCTCAAGATAGCAGTGCGCGAACTCTTCCGGAACCCCGAGACGGTCCCTTTGCTGCTGCTGGCGGCCCATATCTTCCTTGTTGCGGTCGCAGCGGTCCTGGTGTCGATGAATCGTCGCCCATCCTCTGCGATTGCTTGGGTGCTGGCCATAATTTTCATCCCGTTGCTCGGGGCAGTGGCATATTTCTTTGTCGGATACGCGACTTTGCCCAAGGCCCGACGGGATAAACAGCGGGAAGTCAATGACATGGTCCTGGCGCGGACGGCGGGGAGCCCTCTCGTCAGCCAAGGCCATGACTGGCCGGAGTGGCTGCATTCGGCGGTCGTATTGAACGGCAACCTGGGGGCGCTGCCCATGGTTAAAGGCAACAGTGCAGAGTTGTTACCCGACTACAACGGCACCTTCGATGTCATGATCGCAGAGATCGATTCCGCCACTAGCTACGTGCATGTGGAGTTCTACATCATGGCGCTTGATCCGACGACGGCGCCGTTCTTCCAGGCGCTGGCGCGGGCAACGGTGCGGGGTGTCGCCGTCAGAGTGCTCTCCGATGACCTGGCCGGGCTGATGTTTCCGGGCCGGAAAGAAACCCTGAGATTCCTCCATGACATCGGCGCCGAATATCACCCGATGCTGCCGCTGCGGCCATTGCGGGGCAAATGGCAGAGGCCGGACCTGCGCAATCACCGGAAGATCCTCGTCGTCGACGGCCGCATCGGCTTCACCGGCTCCCAGAACCTCATCGACGCCAGTTACAACAAGAAGGGCAACCTGAAGCGCGGGCTCCAGTGGCACGAGCTGATGATGCGGCTGGAAGGACCCGTTGTCCGCGAGCTGGATGCGGTGTTCGCCACAGACTGGTACAGCGAAACGGAGGTGCTGCTGCCGCTGGATTCCAGTTCCGCAGTCCTCAGCCAGGGTCCCGGGCTGATTGACGCCCAGGTCGTGCCGAGCGGGCCCAGTTTCGACAACGACAATAACCTGAAGCTCTACGCCACGCTCATCCACAAAGCAGAACACCGGGTCAGCATCACGAGCCCATACTTCGTGCCGGACGAATCCATCCTGATGGCGATTGTCACGGCAGCTGCGCGCGGGCTCAGCGTCGAGCTTTTCGTTTCCGAAGTCGGGGACCAGAGCATGGTGTACCACGCGCAGCGTTCCTATTACGAGGCCCTGCTCCGGGCCGGCGTCAGGATCTACCTGTACCGGGCTCCCAAAGTGCTGCACTCAAAGCACTTCACCATTGATGAGGAGGTTGCCGTGATCGGATCAAGCAACATGGATGTCCGCTCCTTTAGCCTCAACATGGAAGTATCCGTTCTTGTGCATGGGCGGAGGTTTGTGGACGCGATGCGCGAGATTGAAGACGGATACCGGGTGAACAGCCGTGAGCTGCGGCTTGAGGACTGGATCCGGCGGCCCGTAGCCCAAAAAGCCTTCGACAACCTGGCCCGCCTGACCGCTTCTCTCCAGTAATGACCGGAGGGAGTCCGGCGGGGTCCTATCACTGCATCTTCATACGTTCACGGCCCTGCTGGGCCGGGGTTCACGGTCCCTGTGCTCTGACCGGAGCTATTTGGCGGCGTCTGTGAGCAGTTGCCGGAACTCCGTCTCCGTGTCCAGCATCAGCTTCTTGCCATCGAGGAAAAACGTCGGCGTGCCGGTGACGCCCAGGGCAGTGCCGTCCGAGACATCTTTCCGGATGCGGTCTTTGGTTGCTTCGTCAGCCACTGCCGCGTCGTAGCTGGCCAGGTCCAGCCCCAGGTCTTGCGCGTAGCTCCGGAACAGGGGTGCCTGGGATTCCTGCTGCCCGCCCCACTGAGTCTGGGTTTCGAAGAGTCTGGCAGCCATCTCCGCATACTTGCCTTGCTGGGCGGAGGCTTCCACGGCGAGGGCCGCAGTTCCGGAGTTCCGGTGGCCGGGGAGGGGGAAGTAGCGGTTCACGAAAGTGATGCGGTCTCCGTACTCCTTCTTCAGGTCCTCGACCAGTGGGTGGGCGGCGAGGCAGGACTCGCATTCGAAGTCCAGGAACTCGACCAATTGGGCTTTCTCCACAGCGGGGGAGGTCAGCCGGTGGCTGTCCTCGCGGATGAGCTGCGCGTCCGCCGCCGGTTGTGGAGCCGCAGGGGAGGGTCTGTTCGCGGTTAAGACCACGGACCAGACGAGGCCGGCTGCTATGACGGCACCTAGCAGGATCCAGATGACCAGGCGGACCGTCCTGGCATGGTGGCCAGTGGCCGGGGCGGGTTTTGTCGTGGTCTGTATCATTGGAACGTAGTGCTTCCTGGCCGGGCTGCGCGGCGGATTAGTGGGCGGTTTTCAGCACGGCTGGCCGGAGCTCCGGTCTAACTGGCGCTTCGGGGGACAAACATGATCACGGCCACGCCGAGCAGGCAGAGCGCGGAGCCAATGATGTCCCACCGGTCGGGCCGGAACCCATCGAAGATCATGCCCCAGGCCCTCCCGGACCGACTGCCAGACCAGCCAGGCGCCGCCGATTTCAGCTGCGGCGGCGAGCACGAACAGCACGACCGGATTTGCGATTGTCACGGCACCATCATTGCAGGGCGTTACAGTTCGGCGGAGCCTCACGCTTCGCGGCAGTTCGGGCCTCATCGAAGGCGCAGCCCTGACGGCTGCACTGCCGGGCGCTCACGCGCCAGTCGGGCTGGCTGGAATCCGGTGAACGCGTGTCCTGCCAGATCGGTATGACCCTCGAGCCGCATTTACGGCAAGGCGGCTCGACATGGGCGCGGCGTTGCGCTTTGTTCATGATTCCCCCCAAAGAAACTCCACCCGAATATAGCCAAATATCTAACGAATGTACAAAATGAACCGGGCCGCGCATGGAGGTGTGGAGCGGCCTGGCGGCCGTCCTGGCGCCCGTCGTAAACCGAGGAGATTCTGGCGGGAGGGAATACGGATGCGATTCTGTATGTTGAACACCTATCCGAGCAGCAAACCGAAGAAGAGAGAATCACCTCAGTGGCAACCGATTACGATGAAGTACGTTCCGACGTCAAGGAATCGCAGGACAGGTCCCTGGAGGCGTTGCAGTCTGCAAATGCTCCCGACGCCCGCAGTGTGGTGAGCGAGCTGGACGAGGCGGATTCGCTGGACGGTTCGATCACCCCGGGCGGAGAATTTGTTGCCGAGGAACTGGTGGTCCAGGTGATCCCGCAGGCGGAAGACGAATTTACCTGCTACTCCTGTTTCCTGGTGCGGCACCGCTCCCAAA
>DASWAW010000511.1:0-3279 GCA_036390955.1 Arthrobacter sp. | reverse complement strand
GATTGTTGTAGAACTTCAAATGCGGGTTCCACGCCATGACCGGGTCGTACGTAGCACCCGAACCGTTGCCCCCCGAGGTAATGGACGTGCTGACCAGTTCTGAGCCCACCACCGGAGAGTCGGGGTCCTTGTAATCGATTTTCAGTTCGTTGGCCCAGTGCCGGTGCACGTCCCCGGTGAGTACGACGGCGTTGCGCACCTTGGCATCCACCCAGCCCTGGGTGATACGCCGCCGCGATGCCGCGTAGCCGTCCCAGCAGTCCATGGAGACCTCGTCGATCGCGGTGGCCGCGTTGCGGTCCCGCTCGGCGAAGAAGACTTGCTGGCCCAGGACGTCCCAGCGCTGGGTCGAGTTCTGGAATCCTTCCAGGAGCCACTTCTCCTGCCGGGTGCCGGTGATGGTGCGGCTGTTGTCCAGCCGCCCGGCAACATTCTCACCCCAGCCGCGGGAGACTTGGGCGTCCCGGTACTGGCGGGTGTCCATCATATGGAAATTGGCCAGCTGGCCCCACTGGATGGTGCGATATATCTTCATGTCCATTCCGGCCGGCACAGAGGACGCTCGCAACGGCATGTTCTCGTAGTAGGCCTTGAATGCCGCGGCGCGGCGAACACGGAAACGCGCAGCGGTATCGTTCATCTCAGCCGGATTCCTGTTCTCGGGAACGTCATCCGCATAGTCGTTGTCGACTTCGTGGTCGTCCCAGACCACCAGCCACGGTGCGATCGCATGCGCAGCCTGCAGATCGGCGTCGGACTTGTACTGTGCATGGCGCTGGCGGTAGCCCTCGAGCGTGACCGTCTCCACCACGTCGCCGTTGCGGGCGTCCTCGCGGACATCGGCGCCGCTGCGGCGTTCGTATACGTAGTCGCCAAGGTGCAGCACCAGATCAGGGTGGTCTTGGGCAAGGCGCGCGTATGCGGTGAAGTAGCCTTGCTCATACTTCGCGCAACTGGCGAAAGCCATCGCGAGCGCCGCCGGAGTCTCATGGGGTGCGGGGCTCGTCAGCGTCCGGGCCGTGGGACTGACATGACGTCCGCAACGGAAGCGGTAAAAGTACTCGCGGCCCGGTTTGAGCCCCCGCAGTTCCACATGCACGGAATGGGCGTTCTCTACATGCGCGTATTCAAGGCCACGGGCCACCACTTTGCCCATCGCGGCGTCTTCGCCTACCTCCCAGGCCACCCCGATGCTTCGGGAGGGCATCCCGCCGAGGCCGTCCTCGCTGAGCGGGTCAAGCGCCAGGCGGGTCCAGAGCACGAAGCCGTCCGGCCACGGCTCGCCTGAGGCGACGCCGAGCATGAACGGGTCGCGCCGAAGCCCGGCATCGTCCGCGGTTGAGATCCCGGGTACGGCGTCCCCGGGCAAGGCAACGAGAAGGCCGGCGCCTAAGCCGGCGGCAAGAAGGGCCCTGCGCGAAATTTTATCCATGGTTGAATCGCATTCCACCACGTCCGAGCCCAGCTGCTTCGGCCGATGATCTCACCATTCTGAGCTCCGGATACGCGCTTGGCGCCGAGAAATTCGGCAGTGTCCACCATAGTGGCAGGAGGCTACTGGAACGGTCAATCCATCTGGTTGACCCTGCGCTACTTGACCTCGTCGGTGCCTTGCGTGTCGCCGCTGCCGCGCGCCTCGCCGGGCTCGGTGCCGTGGGCGGTGCCGGAGGTGCCCTTGCCGCCGTCGGCCTTGCGCTCCTTGGCATCCAGCTCGTCCTTGAGCTTCTTGAGCCGGTCGGCTTCGGCCTGCTGGCGGCGGCGGATTTCGAGGTTGCGCAGGAAGTCCGGGTCGTCGTCGGGCGCGAGGGTGTGGGTGTAGCTGGTGCGCGCGGGGGCGGTGTCGCGCGGCCGGCCGATGAGGAACCAGATGATGGCTCCGATCACGGGAAGGACGATCTGCACGACAATCCAGGCGGGCTTCGAAATGCCCTTGGTTTGGCGGGGATCAGTGCGGATCACGTCGATGAGTCCGTAGACAAAAACAACGAGTACTGCGACGGCAACCACTACACGGAGGAGCATGCTTTCAGTTTAGCCGTCGGGGGAGTTCCCGGCTCCTCCCTGTCGGGTGGGAGGCAGGATGCGGCCCCGGGTGAGTCGGGGAGCCGGCGGCGGCTAAACTTGGAGTGTGGCTTTCCTGAAATACTCCCTGATCCGGCTGGCGCTCTTCGCGCCGTTGTTCGCGCTATTCGTCTACCTCCAGCTCGGCTGGCTGCTGGCCGTCCTGTGCGCGGGAATGATGGCGTTCGCGATCAGCTTCCTCTTCTTCCAGAAGCAGCGCGACGCCGCTGCCGCGTCGCTGCAGCGGCAGTTCTCGGGCAAGGCGAAGCCTTTGCGCACCGCCGGGGAAGTGGAAGACGCCGACGCCGAGGACCGCCTGGTCGACGCGCACCCGGACATCACCGTCCACACGGACAGCCGCCCGAAGGACTCCTAGCTCCGCCTGGTCCTGGGGCTGCGGCACGCCCGGAACCCGGCACGCCCGGAACCCGCGTCCCTTAGAACCCGTGGCTCAGGATCAGGCCCAGCGAGAACAGCACCGCATAGCCGAGGTTGATCAGCCCGGTCTGCTTGAGCACCGGAATCAGGCTCTTGCGGCGCCGGCCTGAGATCATCAGCCAGGACGGCATCAGGCTGGCCGGGATCAGCAGCAGCACAATCAGCATCCACGGCCGGCTCGGCGCCAGCACAATGGGCAGCAGGATCGCGACGGCGAGCATCAGCACGTAGCTTTCCCGGGCATGCTTGTCGCCGAGCCGCACGGCCAGGGTCTTCTTCCCGGCCTTCCGGTCGGTGGGGATGTCGCGGACGTTGTTGGCCATGAGCAGGGCGCAGGCGATGAGGCCCGTGCCGATCGCGCCAATGACGGCGGCGAGGCTGATCTGCCCCGCCTGCGTGTAGGTGGTGCCCAGGGTGGCCACCAGCCCGAAGAACACGAAGACGAACAAGTCGCCCAGGCCGAGGTAGCCGTACGGATTCTTCCCGCCGGTGTAGCCCCACGCCGCGAGGACGCAGCCCAGGCCCACCAGGATCAGCCACCACGTCTGCGAGAGGATGACCAGCGCCAGGCCGAACACCATGGCCAGCCCGAACGCGGCGAACGCGGCGTACTTGACGTGCTCGGGCTTCGCGGCGCCTGAGCCGACCAGCCGCAGCGGGCCCACCCGGTCCTCATCGGTGCCCCGGATGCCGTCCGAATAGTCGTTGGCGTAGTTCACGCCGATCTGCAGCAGCAGCGCCACCAGTGCGGCGAGGACGGCATTGAGCGGGATGAACGAG
>DASWAW010000510.1:0-5948 GCA_036390955.1 Arthrobacter sp. | reverse complement strand
GACGCCGCAAGCGCAGCACCCTTCAGGGGTCGCCCGTTCTCGTCGTAGCCGGATTCACCCATCATTGCCGCCATCGGGTCCGGCATCGCCTCGCGGCGCGCGGCGGTAGCTTCCGATGCGTCTCCGAGCGTGGGCAGGTATTTGTTGATTTCCGCGGAGCTGGGCTCGACGTTCGAGATTTCCGGGACGCCAAGTTTCCGCAACGTCTTCTTGTAGTCGTCCGTCGTGGCGAAGTAGGACTTGTAGACCGCTGGCGCGTCAGCTTCCAGAGCCGCAACACCAACGCCCTTAGCGCGCTTGCCGCCGGACTTCACGTTTTCCGGCACGTTGAGCACGGCAGTCTCGTCGGCGAAGATCTGCGACCGGGCCGCCTTGGACGGGTTCACGCCCTGCAGGATCTTGTGGCCGATCAGGGTGCGAAGTCCCGGGTCGACACCGGTGTTCGCGTTGGTCGCCTGGGTGGAGATGACCATGCGGACTCCGACGAAGCGCAGTTCGGCGATGATTTTGCGCATGTAGGACTGGATCATCGCCCGGGCCAGGTTCCGTTCGGCGATTTCGAGGAACAAGGGATGGTCCTTAGGGATACCCTTCGGAACCGGGTCGGAGACAACCAGCGCAGAAACCTCGTCGACGATGACAAGGATCGGTTGGAACCTCTGGCCGGCCGGCATATCCAGCCAGTTGTTGATACCCATTCCCTTGAGCACCTTGCTTCGCTTTGCGCCCTCGTCACGGATGAGGCCCAGAGTCCCGACCGCGGCCTCCAGGGAATCGCATCCCCAGCCGCCAGGGCGGCAGAATGACCGGGCCCATTCGAAGTCGATGGCCTTGGAAACGTCATCGACGATGGCCAGGGCAGCGCCGTTGGAAAGAGAGTCAGCGATGATCGCACTGAGGGTCACGGTCTTGCCCGAGCCCGGCGTGCCGGCGATCAGGGCCCAGGCCGAGGCTGTCCAGTCAATCCTGATTTCAGGCCCGGAGTCTTCGCCGGGGTCAGGCAGGACCATACCGAACGGCGTCCGGTCAATGTCGCCCCGTCCGAGCCGGGCCAGCGGAAAGGCAATGCCCTCGGGGAACGTCGGGGGAGCGGACGGGATGATCGACGCTGTGAGCTGCTGAGCGTTCAACTTCACGTACCAGCCGTCCTGACCGACGACGCTAGTGGCGACCTCGTCCAGCTTCGAGTCGTGCTTGGAGGGCATGTAGGACTTGGGCAGTTCCAGATCGAAGCCGCCGTCACGACGGGGCGAGACCTGCACCTCCCAGGGCTTGACGCCCAGGGCCAGCGCAGCGGCGCCGCGGCACCGGGCCACCTCCGGGGAGAGCAGGCTCAGGGTGGCCCGGCCCAGGAAGGGTTCGAACCTGGTCATCTCCCAGCCTTCACCGTGCTGGTCCGCAAGCTTGACAGCCATCTTCTCGCCGTCGGAGGGCTTGACGGTGCGGGGGAGCCGGACTTCCTGGGTCTGGGACTTCGTGCTCTGGTGGACCTCGGTGATGGAGACCTGGCGGGTGGCTACGGCCATCCCGTTCACGAGGGAGTCGATTTCGAAGCCGTCGCCGTGGGCGTCCGCGACGAGTTTCTCCAGGGCCTTCATGTGGCGGGCGGGGTCGAACCCGGCGGGGAGTTTGACCTTGACTCGTTCGGTGCTGGCAGCCACGCGCACATTCCTTCGATTGGCAGAAGTATCTGCCGAGGAACATGCGTAGACGCGCCCGTGACGGCTGTGGGGAGAAAGGTTCAGGTCTCCGCACACATGGGTATTTGTGCCCCGAGGGGCACCCCACAAACCCTTCAGCAGAAAGAACCACTATCCCCATGCGCATCAGCCTCAAGACCACGTCCGGCAAAGTTCTCGCCTCCGCAGCTCTCCTCGGTTCGGCAGCAGCCGTCGCCGGTCTGGGCACCTTCGGTAGCTTCACGGCCACGACCGAAGCAACGACCAACGTCACCGCGGGCATCACCCGGATCGACGTCAACGGCAACGGCGGCTGGAACAACATGAACATCGCGGCCGCGGGACTCATGCCCGGCGACCGCGTCGAACGCCTCATCACCCTCTCCAACAGCGGCGACCAGGACCTCATGGCCATGTCACTGACGACGACCGAGAAGGCCGCCGCCCCCTCCCCACTGACGACCGACAAGACCAACGGCCTCCAGCTGACCGTCGAGAACTGCCCGGTTGCCTGGGCCGGCACCGTCGGCGCCTACACCTGCTCCGCCCCGGTCACCGTCCTGCCGGCCCGCTCGATCATCGGCGCGAACACGGTCCTTCCGTCACTGGCATCGCTGAAGGCCAAGGGCACGGACAACCTCAAGGTCAGCGTCGCCCTGCCCGTGAGCGCGGACAATACCTTCCAGGGCCTGGGCAGCAGCGTCGGGTTCGGCTTCGCCGCCACCGAACGCGCCGCCATCGTCAAGTAGCACCGAACCGCCAGGAGAAGGAAAGCCATGACCGCCATCAGCCTCACACCGGCACGGGGACGCCGCCGCGCGGAACACGCCCCCGGGATCGCCTCGGCGCTCCTGCTCCGGGTGCCGGGCCCGGCAGTGACGGCTCTCCTTCTCCTGTGCGCCTCGACGTTCCTGTTCCTGGCCGTCGGACCCCACCTACTGCCGTACCAGACATCCACCATGCTCACCGGCTCCATGTCGCCGGGAATCAATCCGGGCGACGTCGTGGTCAGCGCCTCGGTGCCGATTAGCGACCTGCACGTCGGGGACGTCATCACCTACCAGATCCCGGTGGCCGACCACCGCGTCGAAACCCACCGGATCATCGAGATCAACACCGACGGCGCCGCTGTGACAGTGCGCACCCAGGGTGACGCCAACAACGCCGCCGACCCGTGGACCGCCGTCATGCAAGGGGAGTCCGCGTACCGCCAGATCGGCACCGTCCCGTCCCTGGGCCAGGCCATCCGGGCCCTGCGCGACCCGATCGTCTCCAAAGTCCTGGTCTACGGCGCACCCGGTGCCCTCATCGCCTTCGGGCTCGTCAGCATCTGGCGCCGCAAGCCTGCCGATGCGTAAAGCCGTCCGCATGTCCGCCGCCTCCCTGGCCCTGGCCGGCGCCTTCATCGCAGCCCCTGCCGCAGCCCAGGCAGCTTTCACTGCCTCCACGGCGGGAGAACTTCCGGTGAGCACCGGGTCCCTCAGCATTCCTGCCTCTGCCATGACCACTTCCTGCGTGCTCCGCAACGGCAAGAACCTGATCACTATTGCGGTAGACCTGACCGCGACCAGCCCGAGGTCCACCAGCCACCCGCTAAACGTCTACAGTCCTGACGGCAAGCTCCGATACAGCGGCGACGCCGCGGCCCTGCCCCAGGGAACCTTCCGCGTCCCCGGCAACGAAAGCGCCATGACGGGCACCTGGGTCTTCAACATCCACGACGAATACGCCTCAGGGACCGGCGTCCTCCTGTGGACCGGCCAGACTCTCAGCGGCACCATCGTCTGCTGACACCTGCGTCTGCTGGGACCCTCCGCGGGCCGCCGGGGCCGCGCGTCTAGGATGTTGCCATGCCGGAGAATCCCGAAACCCGCCGCTTCCTGACCATCGGGCAGGCTGCCGAAGAGCTCAACGTGAAGGAGAGCCTCATCCGCGGCCTCATTAAGACCGGGGAGCTTCGCGCCCTTCAGGTCGGAGGAAGGGGCCTGTGGAGGGTTGGACGCCAGGACGTTGAGGACTACATCGCCGAGGCGTACCGGCGGACCGCCGAACGCGTTGCTGCCGGCGAGCTCGAGACAGACACGGGGGAGCGCTAAGGCCCGGACGTATCAGGCAGGGCCCGCCGGCGGCAGCCGGACCTAAAGACCCGCTGTGGTCACTCCGTATTCGGCCTGCTCCGGGGTGTAGCCCTCGTAGGCCAGCTGGTCGACGAGACTGGCGTGCGAGAAGGCAGTCATTTTCAGGTAGCTCTGGGCCGACTTGGCTGCCTGCGCGTTCCAGTCGACGCTGACGCGGTCCACAGCCCAGGTCGCATCCGCGGTCGAGAACTTCTCGTACTCGAGTTGCCCGATCAGGCCGGTTCGCGAGAAGGCACTGAATTTGAGGTAACTACCGGCGGAGCGCAGGGCGTTCTGCTGGCTGGCGGTCCCGGCTTTGGCTGCAGCGTCCGCGGCGGCCTGCACCTTGGCAGCAGCCGCGTCCGCATCAGCTTTGGCTTTCACCGCAGCATCGGCCTGCGCCTTGGCAGTTGCCGCATCGGCGTCCGCCTTGGTTTTTGCGTCAGCATCAGCCTTCGATTTTGCAGCAGCGGCATCGGCATCCGCCTTGGCTTTCGCATCGGCATCGGCTTTTGCCTTTTCAGCGGCTGGGTCCTGCGTTTTCGTCTCCACCGGGGCCGCGGCCGGAGCCGAAGCGATCTTGGTTGTCGACGAGGCGGACGTTGCAGTGCCGGCGCGAGCGGCCGAGTTGCCGATAATGCTCAGGAGGATGACAGCGACGGTGATGATCAGGGCGAGTTTCGTGTGCCGGGCATAGCCCTCCAGAGGGAGGCCCTGCTTGTCGCGGGTCTTGTTGGTCAGCAGCAGGATGATGTCGATGAGCGCCCAGATGCCCAGGCCACCGAAAGTGACCAGCTTCAGGATGCCGGTTCCGATTTTGCCCAGGTAGAACCGGTCTACGCCGAGTCCGCCGAGCAGGAGGGCCAGCAGCCAGGTTACGAGGAAGGACTTCTCGCTCTGCTGCGCCGGCCCGTAGCCGGGGGCTGCCGGGGGATAGGGCGGGGCGTAGGGGGTTTGGCTCATGAGAGTCCTTCCATGGGACATCTGACCGGCGTGCGATGCGGAGCATGCGGGGTGGGTGCGGTGATGGACGTGCATGGAGGGGAACCAGCGTGGACCGCGGGCCGCAGAGTCGGTAGCTCGCGCCAGCTGTCAGCTGAAATCATGTTCGCTTCCCCCATTAGCGTCACAGGCGAGACAGCCCGTAAATCGGATGCTACACGCATTCAGCAAAATCAATAGGAAAACGAAAAAAAAGATGGCACTGTTCTCGCTCCGTCACAGGGCCGGCTTCCGGCAGTGGTTGGCCTGCCGGTGTTCAGGTCCAGGGGCGCCCGAGGAGGACCAGAAAACCAATATCAACCCATTTAGGTTACATAACGTCCGTTATCGGCGATAACTTTTGTCCGGAAAACAGGGGAGTAGCGGACCGTATCCGGTCCGGATTTCTCTGTCGCAATACCGCCGTCCGCGCGTACACTCTGGGCATCTGGGGTGCACCGAGGTGCACCGATTCGTTTGCGGCGTGAAGGCTGCACGGAACGCAGGAGGCGGCATGGAGTTTTTCATAGGCCCACCAGTTGCGACAGAGCAAGTCCGTAAGACAACCCACTATCTCGAGGTCATCACACCCGTCCAGGGCGCCGGGTCCGTGGTCTATTACATCAATGAAGTCCACGACGACACCTGGGCCGCCTGCGCCTGCTGGGGCCGGAGTGGTCTGGCCTTTGACATGATCTTTAGCGTGGTTGAACACCCGGAGAAGGCACCAAAGATCGCAGCCGGTCTCAGGGATTCCTATCCCAGCCTTTTCCTGGCCTACGACAATGCCATGAGCGAACAGTACGGAGCCGGAGCGCTGGCCCAGTTCATCGATCCTGATGACATGAACCGGAAATGGTTCGTAGCGTCCATGTTCAGGGCACACGACGTCGCCAGCTTCGACGAGAAAATGCCTGCTGCCGCCAATCGCGCGATTCTCCTGAGCTGCCAGATCAGCATGGAATTCGAGACGGCGGCTGCGGAAACCCAGGAGGTAACCAGGGTGGCAGCCCAAGCGAACGGCATCACCGCCGGGGACGTCCGGGCAGCGGTCGGGGCGTTGACGCGGGGACTGGACTGGCTGGACATCCTGATGAACCAGTGACGGAGGCTAGCCGGTGCGATTTCCCAGCCGCCAGGCCCCCAAGCGCTCCGCAATGCTGAGTTGGAT
>DASWAW010000509.1:0-1560 GCA_036390955.1 Arthrobacter sp. | reverse complement strand
GCCGACGCCTACTTCGGCGGCAAGGGCTTCGGTTTCGTGAAGCTGCAGCAGCTCTTCATCGAGCACCTGCTCGGCGCCCGCTGATCCCGTGGCGGCTGCTCCCATGACCCTTGTTGCCGGCGTCGACTCCTCCACCCAAAGTTGCAAGGTGGTGGTCCTGGACGCCGGCAGCGGCACCCTGGTCCGCGAGGGCCGGGCCGGGCACCCGGACGGAACAGAAGTCCACCCGGACCACTGGTGGCGGGCATTGTCCGAGGCGTTCGACGACGCCGGCGGGCTGGCGGACGTCAGCGCGCTGTCGGTGGGGGGCCAGCAGCACGGCATGGTGCTGCTGGATCACGCCGGGGACGTGGTGCGCCCGGCGCTGCTGTGGAACGACACCCGCTCGGCGGCGGCCGCGGCCGCACTCACGGACGAAGTGGGGGCGGACGACTTCGCACGCAGGACCGGGCTGGTCCCGGTGGCCTCCTTCACCATCACGAAGGTCCGCTGGGTCCGGGAGCACGAACCGGAACTCGCGGACCGGGTGGCAGCCGTCGCCCTGCCCCATGACTGGCTGACCTGGCGGCTCCGAGGCTACGGCCCGGCGGCCTCCAGCCCCCTGGGCCCTGACCTGGAACAGCTCACGACGGACCGCTCGGATGCCAGCGGAACGGGCTACTGGAGCCCCTCGGCCGGCGAGTACGATCTCGAGCTGTTCAAGACCGCCTTCGGCCGGGATGCCAGGGAGGCCACCGGGAACGCCGGGCCGGGGGACTTCGGAACCCTTATCCTGCCCCGGGTGCTCGGACCCGGCGATGCTGCCGGGGAGATCCACCCCGGCTGCTTCGGTTCCCCGGCCGGACTGCCCGGCTCTGCCGGAACCGGCCTTGCCGGAACCGGACCCCGGATCCTGCTCGGTGCGGGCGCCGGGGACAACGCGGCCGCCGCTCTTGGACTGGGGGTGGAGCCCGGCGACGTGGTGGTCTCCGTGGGCACCAGCGGCACGGTGTTTTCCGTGGCATCGCGGGCCGTTGCCGATCCCAGCGGAACGGTGGCAGGGTTCGCGGACGCCAGCGGCGAATACCTGCCCATCGCCGTCACACTCAATGCCGCGCGGGTGCTCAGCTCCGTGGCCGGGCTCCTGGGCGTGGACTTCGACGAACTGTCGCGCCTCGCCCTGGAAGCCGAACCCGGCGCCGGGGGCGTGGTGCTGGTGCCGTACTTCGAAGGTGAGCGCACGCCCAACCTGCCCCACGCCAAAGCCAGCTTCCACGGGCTCAGCATTGCCTCCAGCACCCGGAGCAACCTGGCCCGGGCCGCCATCGAGGGCATGCTGTGCGGGCTGTCCGGCGGGCTGGATTCGCTCCGGGCGCAGGGCAGCCCGGCATCACGCCTCCTGTTGATCGGCGGCGCCGTGCAAAACCCCGCGGTGCAGGCGATCGCGGCCCAGGTCTTCGATCTGCCGGTTGTGATCCCCAGCCCCGGGGAGTATGTGGCCAGGGGAGCGGCTGTCCAGGCGGCCTGGGCACGCAGCGGCAACCGGCCGGCATGGCCCGTCGCGGTGGACGCCGCACCGGC
>DASWAW010000508.1:0-7171 GCA_036390955.1 Arthrobacter sp. | reverse complement strand
AGCAGCCGGTCAGGTGCCGTTTGGGCCGTTCCTGCCGGTAGAGGTACCGGCCGGCTGCCTGGAAGCCGGCGCGGACGTAGAGTTCGCGGGCTCCGGCATTGGAGGCCATCACGAGCAGCCAGTAGCCGGCGAGGCCCCGGGCGTCCCCTTCACGCAGCAGGCCCTGCAGGATCCGGGCGGCATAGCCGCGCCGCCTCGCGTCCGGTCGGGTCGCCATGCAGTACAGCCCGCCCCGGCTTCCCGCCCCGCCGGGAGGAAGAGCAAGACGTCCGACGGCGGCGGGCCGGCCGTCGTCGTCGCGCACCAGTGCGTAAAGCGAGGGGCAGCGTTCGAGGATCCCGCGGGCGACATCGAGGGCCGTGTCGTCGCCGCGGCCGTCCACGCTCCACCACAGCCGCAGCCACTCCGGGGAGGGCCCGGCGGAAATCTCCACGCCGCTGTCCGTCCCCGCTGCGTCCGTGCCGCCGTCCCGGACCAGCACCAGGGTCTCAGACTGGCGGGTGAACCCTTCCTCGTCCAGGGCGGCGTTGAGTGCCGCGTAGCGCGGGTCCTCGAAGACCTGGAAGATCAGCGGCAGCCGGCGGTTCCGGTACCAGAGGCGCGCCTCCCGGAGCATAGCGAGCTGCCGGTGCGCGTCGGCCCCGGGGTCGCGGGGCCAGACGGAGTTGGCCCGCTGCGTCACGCCGGCGGCCGCGCGGAGCACCCAGCCGCCGGATTCCTCCCGCTCGGCGGCTGGCCATGCGGCATCCATCAGCGCCTCAAGCCCGGTCATCACTTGCGGTTCCATAGGGTCCCCTCCCGTCCCATTCATTTTCCAGCCTCGACGCCCATCCGTCTGCGTCCGCGACACCTGCGTCTGCGTCGTCCGACGCTGCGACAACAAAGGCTCCCCGGTTTCCCGGAGAGCCTTCGCTGATGATCACATCACGCTATTTGGCGCCGTCCTCAGGCTTCTTTGTGTCTGCTGCCTTCGGCGGTGCCGCCTTCGCGGCTTCCGGCTTGAAGTCCACCCCGGCTTCTTTGCGCTGCTGCGCCGTGATCGGGGCAGGCGCCTGGGTCAGCGGGTCGAAGCCGCCGCCGGACTTCGGGAATGCGATGACGTCGCGGATGGACTCCACACCGGCCAGCAGCGCGACCACGCGGTCCCAGCCGAACGCGATGCCGCCGTGGGGAGGCGCGCCGAACTTGAAGCCCTCGAGCAGGAAGCCGAACTTCGTCTGCGCATCCGCCTTGTCCAGGCCCATCAGCTCGAAGACCCGTTCCTGGATGTCGCTCTGGTGGATACGGATCGAGCCGCCGCCGATTTCGTTGCCGTTGCAGACGATGTCGTAGGCGTAGGACAGTGCCGACTCGGGATCCTTGTCGAAGCTGTCCATGAACTCGGGCTTGGGTGAGGTGAACGCGTGGTGCACGGCGGTCCACTGCCCGGCGCCGACGGCGACGTCGCCGGACGCGACGGCCGCTGCGGCCGGTTCGAACATCGGGGCGTCGACCACCCAGCAGAAGGCCCAGTCGCTCGGGTTGATGAGGCCGGTGCGGTGGCCGATCTCCACGCGGGCGGCACCCAACAGGGCGCGGGACGGGGTCTTCTCACCAGCGGCGAAGAAGATGCAGTCGCCCGGCTTCGCACCGACGGCCCCGGCCAGTCCGGCGCGCTCGTCGTCGGTGAGGTTCTTGGCCACCGGGCCTGTGAGTTCGCCGTCTTCCTTGTACAGGACGTAGGCGAGGCCCTTGGCGCCGCGCTGCTTGGCCCATTCCTGCCAGGCGTCGAGAGCGCGGCGGGCCTGGGAGGCTCCGCCGGGCATCACGACGGCGCCGACGTAGGGTGCCTTGAAGACGCCGAAGTTGGTGTCTTTGAAGAACTCGGTGAGCTCGGTGAGCTCCAGGCCGAAGCGCAGGTCCGGCTTGTCCGAGCCGTACCGGGCCATCGCGTCGTGGTACGTGATGCGCTGGATCGGCGTCGGGATCTCGACGTCGATCAGCTTCCACAGTGCCTTGACGATGCTTTCGCCGAGCCGGATGATGTCGTCCTGCTCGACGAAGCTGGCTTCGATGTCGAGCTGGGTGAACTCCGGCTGGCGGTCCGCGCGGAAGTCCTCATCGCGGTAGCAGCGGGCGATCTGGTAGTACTTTTCGAAGCCGCCGACCTGCAGGAGCTGCTTGAACAGCTGCGGGGACTGCGGCAGCGCGTACCAGGAGCCCGGCGCCAGGCGCGCGGGGACGACGAAGTCTCGGGCGCCTTCCGGCGTCGAACGCGTCAGCGTGGGGGTTTCAATCTCGACGTAGCCGTCCTGGTGGAGCAGTTCGCGGGCCACGCGGTTGGCCTCGGAGCGCAGGCGCATGTTGCGGGCGGGGCCGGGGCGGCGCAGGTCCAGGTAGCGGTGCTTGAGGCGGGCTTCCTCGCCGACTTCGACGTGCTCGTCGATCTGGAACGGCAGCGGCTCGGAGGTGTTGAGGATGGTGACCTTCTCGGCCATGACCTCGATCTCGCCGGTGGCCAGCGCCGGGTTCTCGTTGCCCTCGGGGCGCCGGGAAACGGTGCCGATAACCTGCAGCACGTACTCGTTGCGCAGCCCGTGGAAGACTTCCTCTTCACGGACGACCACCTGGGACACACCCGTTGCGTCGCGCAGGTCAACGAAGGCGACACCACCGTGGTCACGACGCCGGCCGACCCAGCCGGCGAGGGTTACGGTTTGTCCAATGTGCTCGGAGCGAAGGGATCCGAGGTCATGTGTGCGCAGCACAGCACGCCTTTCTGAAGAAGACAGAGGGAAATCAGAACTCATGTTCAATAGGATCGCTAACAGGAACGATCCCGTTCGAGTTTACCCGTTGGAAAGGCACCTCCCGCCATGGCAAGCCGGCATCAGAGCACTCCGGACCCTGACCGGCACACCCCTCGGCAGCTTCAGCGCCGGCTGGGCGTCCTGGATTCGACCGCGATCGGGCTCGGCTCCATGCTGGGCGCCGGCGTTTTTGTGGTCTTCGCGCCGGCGGCCGCGCTGGCGGGATCCCTGCTGGCCGTCGCGGTGGCCCTGGCCGGGGTCATCGCGTACTGCAACGCCGTGGCCTCGGCCCAGCTGGCCGCCATGTACCCCTCCAGCGGCGGCACCTATGTCTACGGGCGGAACCGGCTGGGCGAATGGCCCGGCTTCATAGCGGGCTGGGGTTTCGTGACCGGCAAGACGGCGTCCTGCGCGGCAATGGCCCTGACGTTCGGGCACTATGTCGCACCGGAATTCGCGACGCCGCTGGCGGTGGCCGCCGTCGTGGTCCTGACCGGTGTGAACCTGCTCGGGATCACCCGGACCGCGCTGCTCACCCGCATCCTGCTGGCGGTGGTGCTCGCCACCCTCGCGTACGTGGCGGCCGCCGCGATCCTGGGGCCGCATGCATCGGACGGCCCCGGCAGCGCCGCCGCCGCAGCGGGCGGCTGGGGCGTGCTCCCCGCGGCCGGGCTGATGTTCTTTGCCTTCGCCGGCTATGCCCGGATCGCCACGCTCGGCGAAGAGGTCAAGGACCCCACCCGCACCATTCCGCGGGCCATTCTCGCGGCGCTGGCCGCGGCCTTCGTGATTTACCTCGGGCTGGCACTGCTGTTGCAATGGCAGCTCCCGGCGGAGCAGCTGGCCCGCTCGACGGCGCCGCTGCTCGACGCCGTCGCCAGCTCACAGCTCAGCGCCGGCGCCCCGTTGGTCCAGGCCGGCGCCGCCGCCGCGTGCCTCGGCGCCCTGCTGGCACTGATCACGGGAGTGGGCCGGACCGCCATGGCGATGGCGCGGGAGCGTGACCTGCCCTCGCCCCTGGCCCGGGTCGGCGGCGCCCACACGGTTCCGTACCTTGCCGAACTGACCGTCGCCGCCGCCGTGATCGTGCTGCTGCTGACCACCAACGTGCTGACCGTCGTGGGCTTCTCCAGCTTCGGCGTGCTGATCTATTACTCCGTGACCAACGCCGCAGCCTTCACCCTGTCCGCGCGTCCCTGGCATGCGCCGCGCTGGCTCAATGTTCTGGGCTTCCTCGGCTGCCTGCTCCTGGCCGTCACCCTGCCGCCGGCCTCGGTGCTGGTCATGGCGGCTGTGCTGGCCGTGGGCCTGGCGGGCCGCTTCCTTGTGCTCCGGCTGCGGCTGCGGAAAACCGCCGCTTAGGCCTTGAGAACCCGGACGTGCAGGTCCTCCGCCGCCGGTGCCCAGGTGGCCGGATCGGCGTCGACCTGTTCACCGGAGCGGATGTCCTTGACCTGGTGCTTGCCGTCGTCGTCGGTGAACCAGACGAAGGGGATCCCGCGGCGGTCGGCGAATTTGATCTGCTTGCCGAACTTTTCGGCCTTGGCCGCCACCTCGGTGGCGATCCCGCGGCTGCGCAGCGCCGCCGCGACGTCCTGCGCCGCGCCCCAGCTGTCATCGCTGTTGAGCGCCACCAGCACGGCGGTCGGCACGGACCGTGTGGCCTTCGCGAGGTCCTGGCTGAGGATCCGGGAAACGAGCCGGGTCACGCCGATGGAGAGGCCGACGCCGGGGAACTTGCGGTTGCCCTTGCTGGCGAGGGCGTCGTAGCGTCCGCCGGAGCAGATCGAGCCGAGCTGCTCGTGGCCCACGAGGACGGTTTCCACGACGGTGCCCGTGTAGTAGTCCAGGCCGCGGGCGATGCTGAGGTCCGCGACGACCTTGCCCGGTGCCCGCTGGACGGCGGCGGCGATGACCTGCTCCAGTTCGGTCAGGCCTTCCTCGAGCAGTTCGTTGCTGACCCCGAGGGCGCGGACCTGCGCCACGAAGGAGGTGTCCCCGGTGCGGATCGAGGCCAGTTTGAGCGCGGCCTGGGCCTGCTCGTCGGTGGCTCCGAGTTCGGACTTGAGCAGTTCGGCCACCTTGGCCGGGCCGATCTTTTCGAGCTTGTCGATGCTGCGCAGCACGCCGGCGGTGTCGGTGAGCCCGATGCCGGTGTAGAAGCCCTCGGCGAGCTTGCGGTTGTTGATCCGCAGCAGGAAGTCAGGGATCGGCAGGGCGCTGAGGGCCTCGGCGATGACCAGCGCAATCTCCACGTCGTACCGGAACGGCAGTTCGCCGTCGCCCACGATGTCGATGTCCGCCTGGGTGAACTCGCGGGCGCGGCCTTCCTGCGGACGCTCACCCCGCCAGACTTTCTGGATCTGGTAACGGCGGAACGGGAACGCGAGGTAGCCGGCATTTTCGACGACATACCGGGCGAAGGGCACGGTGAGATCGAAGTGCAGGGCCAGGGCGTGTGGATCACCCTTGTGTGAGGCGGCGGTGTCGGTGTTTGCCGCGGCGTCGCCGTCGTCGTCCTGCAGCCGGCTCAGCCCGTAGACCTCTTTGTCGATCTCGCCCTTGCGCAGCAGCTGCCCGACCGTTTCCACGGCCCGGGTCTCAATCGAGGAAAAGCCATGGAGTTCGAAGACCCGGCGCAGCGTGTCCAGCACGTGCAGCTCCACCAGCCGCTCCTCGGGAAGCCACTCGGGGAATCCGGACAGGGAGGCGGTGCGTGCCATGGTGGATTTTCTCCTCAGATAAAACCGGCCGGAGTCTGCTGCGCCGCCTCGGGGCCGAAACGGGGCGTCCGAAACGGGACCAGATGGGCTGCAGACGGGCCGGTCATGCATAAACTGTGTGCGGCAGTCAGTTTATGCTTTCCGCGCCCGCATCTTCTAATGCGTGCGGGTACGGCCGGATTGCCGGCAGCTTGACCGCTGAACCCGCGACGACGCCCCGGCGCTGTCCCGGTTTCGGCCCTACCCCCAGGAGGACTTTTGGCGGCCAGTTCACGGAACGCCCGCGAGGCCAAGCGGCGCGTCCAGCAAATGGAGGCAAAGCGCGAGCTGCGCAAGGAGCAGGACCATCGCCGGAAGCGTGACAACGTCCTCGCCGTCGGCGCAGGAACGGCCGCGGTCGCCGTTGCGCTGGTGCTGCAGCTGACGGTCTTCTCCTCCAATCCGACCGAGGCCGAATACGCTGCCGCCCAGGCCGGGCTCACCACACCCTCCGCCACGCCGGACGCCACGCCGTCGGCCTCCCCCAGCAACGCCGACAACATCCCGAAGCCTGAAACGGCTGCCGGCCAGACCTTCACCGGCGAGCTCAAGCTCAACAGGGGCACGCTCGGCGTCGAACTCGACGGCACCAAGGCACCCCAGGCGGCCGCCGTCTTCAAGTCCCTGGCGGACCAGAATTTCTACGCCGGGCTGAACTGCCACCGGCTCACCACGGCCGAGACGTTCGGCGTGCTGCAGTGCGGCTCCAAGGCCGGCGACGGCAGCAGCGATCCGAGCTACACCTGGGGTCCGCTGGAGAACACTCCCCCGGACAACAAGTACCCGGCCGGGACCATCGCCGTCGCCAGAAGTGGCGGAAACGCCTACGGCAACGGCACCCAGTTCTTCATTGTGTACAAGGACACCGTCATTCCGGCCGATGCCGCGGGCGGCTACACCGTGGTGGGGAAAGTGACCTCCGGCCTGGATGTGGTGGCAAACATTGCCGCCGCCGGACTAAAACCCGGTGATAACGCCACAGACGGCGCCCCCGCGGAACCAGTCACGATAGACTCGTTCTCTCTGAAGTAACCAGCCGTTGCCCTCTGGGCCGCGGCCCCGGTATTTCCCTCCAAGCGAAAGACTTCTAGCGGTGACAGACAGTCAGAAATCCGACGAAACAGTGTCAGCAGCAGCTGCCAACGAAACCGAAGCTGAGGCTTCGTTCGTAGAACACGGCACAGCGCAGGCGACCGACACTCCCACCAACACGGCGCCCGAGACGGCAACCGGGCCGGACGCGGAGGCCACTGCGGCCGACGTCGCGGCTCCCGCTGCACCCGAGGCTCCGGCCGCCGCGCCGTCCGCACCCGAGGCGCCGTCCGCAACAGAGGCTCCCGCCGCACCCGAGGCTCCGGCCGCCGCGCGCCCCGCGCCGTCCCCCGCAGCCTTCGCTGCCCGGCCGAAGGCCAAGCCCTCACCGGCAGCTCCGGCCGCCGCGCCGGCGTCGGTGTCCTCTGCAGCCTCGCTGGCCGAAGCCGCACGCTGGGGCCGTGTTGAAGGCGACGGCCACGTGTTCCTGACCGTCGGTGGCGAGGAACACGCCGTCGGCCAGTACCCGGGCGTCAGCGATGACGAGGCCCTGGGCTACTTCGCCCGGAAGTACGACGACGTCACCGC
>DASWAW010000507.1:0-6845 GCA_036390955.1 Arthrobacter sp. | reverse complement strand
CAAACCGCTGCCCCAGCTCCAGAACCACCGGGTCCACCTGGAAATCAACAGTGTGCGAGTCAGTCTTGTGATGTGCGTGCGCCATAGTTTCTTAAGCTTGTCAGAAATCCCGGCCAGCACCACACCGAATGCTCCCCAAGTCCGCCCGCTGGCACCGAGCCCGGGGACGAAACGGGAGATCCACTTTCCCGGCCGTCCACTTTCCTGCCACGTTTAGGTCATCAAGTGCGGACAAGAGTCGTTAGAGTGGACTTCATGGCCCATCCCGTACCGAGTGCTCCCGGCAGGAGGACAAACGCACCGTTGCCGTCGGCAATCGGTGCCAATGTCGCGCCGGTGCAGCACTCCGGTCAGGCTTCCCTCCCCACGGTGGAGGAAATCTCCGCCGGCGGAGTTGTGGTGGACACTTCCGACGGCGAACTCCGGGTTGCGATCATTGCCCGCCTTAACCGCGGCGGGCGGCTGGAATGGTGCCTGCCCAAGGGCCATCCGGAAGGCAAGGAAAGCAACGAGGAAGCTGCCGTGCGGGAGATCGCCGAGGAAACAGGCATCGAGGGCAAGATCCTCGCGCCGCTGGGCAGCATCGACTACTGGTTCACGGTCAGCGGGCATCGAGTCCACAAGACCGTCCACCACTACCTGCTGCAGGCCACGGGCGGGGAACTGACGATCGAGAATGATCCGGACAAGGAAGCCGTGGACGTCGCCTGGGTTCCCATCCATGAGCTGGCCCGGAAGCTCTCCTTCCCGAACGAACGCCGCATCGCCGACCTCGCCAAGGAAGTACTGCCGGAACGCCGCTAAGGCCACCCAAGCGGCCCTGAAACGCCCTTTAAGGGAGGCTCAAGGCGCCTAAAGCCCCGCCCGGGTGAGACGATGAAGACAATGTCATCTGCCAAACCCACCCCCGTGCCCTCCGGCCCCGCCGATTCCAAAGCTGTCCAATCCGGAGAAGTCCGTTCCAGCGCCATCATGGCCGCGGGAACGCTGGTTTCGCGTTTCCTGGGATTCGGCAAGACCTGGATGCTGGCGGCTGCCCTGGGCCTCGGCTCCACGGTCAACGATACGTTCATCAACGCCAACAACCTGCCGAACCTGATCTTCCTGCTCGTGGCGGGCGGCGTCTTCAATGCCGTCCTGGTGCCCCAGATCATCAAGGCGAGCAAGGCTCCGGACAAGGGGGCGGACTACATCAGCCGGCTGCTGACGCTGGCGGTCCTGGTGCTGCTGACGCTCACGCTGCTGGTGACGCTGCTGGCGCCCTGGGTCATAGAGCTGACGACCCAGGGCTACTCACCGCAGCAGAAGGCCCTCGCGGTGTCCTTCGCGTTCTGGTGCCTGCCGCAGATCTTCTTTTACGGCCTGTACGCCCTGCTGACCCAGGTGCTCAACGCCCACGGCGCGTTCGGGCCGGCGATGTGGGCGCCGATCCTGAACAATATTGTCGCGATCGCCGGCCTCAGCATGTTCATCTGGACTTTCGGTGCGAACGTCACCAACCCCCACACGCTGGATACGTGGGGCTCCAGCCAGACCTTCCTGGTGGCCGGATTCTCCACCATCGGGGTCATCGCCCAGACGGCCATCCTGCTGGTTCCGGTCTTCCGGCTCCGGCTCGGCCTGCGCCCGCGCTTCGGCTGGCGCGGGGTCGGACTGGGCCAGGCTGCCAAGCTGAGCGTCTGGACCCTGGCGACGGCCGCCGTCGGGCAGTTGGCCTTCCTCTACGTCATGCGCATCGCCACGGTCCCGGGTGCGGAACGTCTGCGCCTGGAACAGGCAGGGGATCCGGCCGCCGACACGCTGCCCGGCAATGCCGTGCTGGAGGTGGCGAGCCAGTTGTACTTGCTCCCGCACTCGATCATTGCGCTCTCGCTGGCCACGGTGCTGTTCAACCGGATGACCCGGGCCTCGCAGGACGGGGACCATGCCGCGCTGCGCAACGCGCTCTCCCACGGGCTGCGGACCATGGCCGTGGCTACGGTGTTCGGGGCCCTGGCCCTGTTCGCGCTTGCCGGGCCGTTGGGGATGTTCTTCTCCGGCGGGGTTCCCCAGGACGGCGTGATGCTGGCCCAGACGCTGACCATCCTGGCCCTCAGCACCCCGTTTATGAGCGCCAACTTCATGATGTCGCGGGTGTTCTACGCCAACGAGGATGCCCGGACACCGTTCCTCATCCAGCTGGTGCTGGCCCTTGTGAATGTGGTTGCCGCCTTCACAATCCAGTTCCTGCCGTTCGATCAGATCATCTTCGCCATCGCCACCCTCTATACCGGCGGCAATATCCTCTCCGTGATCCTCAGCGCGGTCTTCCTGCGCCGTCTCCTGGGGCATCTGGACGGTCCGCGGATCGCCAACGCCTACATCCGGATGGGCTATGCCGCGCTTGGCTCCGCGCTGGCCGGGGCAGTGGCTCTCTGGCTGCTGGGCAGCTACAGCCGGGAGGGTTTCGCCTGGAGCACACCTCTCGCGGCGCTGGTGACGATCGCCGTCGTCGGCCCGGTCATGTTGGCGGCATACCTGCTGCTGCTGAAGCTCTTCCGGGTGACCGAGCTGAGCGACCTGCTGCAGCCGCTCCTGGGCCGCCTGCGCCGCCGGTCGGCTGCGGAGCCCGCCGGCGACCTTCCTGCCGGCGCCGCTTCGCCCCGTGCGAGGCCGGAGCGGGCGACCGTCTCGGTGGACACGGGGCTCATTCCGAGAATTTCCGGGGAGTTCGACGCAGCGTCCTTCCGGGCGGGGCCGGACCTTGGCGAACAGGACGAGCGGGCCGGACGCGCCGGGCCCGAAGGCGGTTACCTGCCGGCAGAGGATCTGCCCACTACAGCGGAGGGCGGCCTGGGCCGCGGGGAGGTCCCGCTGCCCGGGCGAAGGACCTACCAGGGCCCTGCAGGGCACAACCCCTATTTCCCGTTCGGCGGTAAGAAGAAGAAATAGTCGGCAGCTGCGGTCGCCGCGCTTCCGCGGCGCGGACACTGCATCGGCTAGGATCGAAGACTAACAAGGGGAGTTGCAGACCTGGGGTCCACCGGCTTTACCGGGAGACCTGCGGTCACTGACGAAGTGATCAGTCCGGCAGCCCCCGGACAGTCTAGGAGGAGCCCGTGTCCCACCCGATCGATGTCGGATCAGTACTAGGTGGCCGTTACAAGGTCACTGCCACTGTACTGACCTCACATGACCAGGATCTGGTGCTGGACGGCGTGGACCAGGTGCTCAACCGTTCTGTGAGCATTCTCGTGGCCGGCCCCGGCAATGCGGATCAAGTGGCGCAGAGTGCCCGCGAAGTCGCCACCGGCGAGCGTCCCGGCAGCGTTCAGATCCTGGACCTTGGGGTCAGCGAAGCCGCGACCTACCTCATTACCAACCACACCGCGGCCGCTGACCTGCTGGACCTGGTGGTGTCCTCCAACCCGCCCTACGTCGAACCGTTTTTTACGGACACGCTGGGCAGCGAAATTTTCGGTCAGCCCCGCTCCCATGAGCCCGAAACCTATGACGGCCTCTACGACGAGGAAGAAGTAGACGCCGGCTACATCAACTACGGGCAGAACCAGCAGGCTGCCGGCCCGGCACCGCGGGTCAGCCCCGCCGGACCGCCGGCGTCCCCGTCCCGTGTTCCGTTGCGTCCGGCCGCGTCTCCCGGCCCTCGTTCCGCTGGTGCAGGTTCAGCCGGAGCTGCCGCGGCCGCAGCTGCGGGACTCGCAGCCGGTGCCGCCGGCGGTGCGGCAGCGACGGCCTCCCCCAAAGCGAAGACCTCCGAGGCAGCGCCCCGGAAGGCCACGCCTGAGGTAACGGCACCCCAGCCGGTGCAGGGAGGCGCCCCGAACTCCGCCGCGCGCGACTCCGCGCCGACGGCTCCCGCCGAAACACCCAAGGTTTCACTCTGGTCCGACGACGACTATGACCAGCCCGCGCCCGAAAGCAGCCACACTTCCCGTCAGGGTGAAGCCCCGGAGTTTGCCGCCGCGGTTGGCAGCGCCTCCGCGGACCGCGCCCCCGGTTTCTTCCCGGGTTCGGCCCGGACGAAAGATTCCGCGGCGGATGACGAGTATTACGGCAAGGACGAGGAACCCCAGCGCGAGCCCCGCTCGATGCGCTGGCTGGTCGGCGGGCTGCTGGCCGCGGTCCTGGTGGTCGGTCTGGTTCTGGCTGTGACCAACCTCGGCAGCCTCTTCAAGACGACGCCGCAACCCATCGCGGGCGGCAATACGTCCACCAGTGCACCCGGTGCGACCACGGCCCAGCCGTCGGGCTCCGCCAGTGCCGCGCCGGCCGCCGGTCCGCCCGCCATCGAGGATGTCAACCGGCTGGGCAACTTCGATTTTGCCGGAACCTACGACGGCGACCTGGTCAAGACCTTCGACGGCAATGCCGCCAGCTACTGGTCGGACATGGAATTCGCCACGGACAACTGGGGTGGCCTGGCCGCCGAAGTTCCTCTCGTCGTCAAGCTGAAGAGCCCTGCCAAGGTCTCTTCCGTGACCCTCAGCCAACTGGGGGCCTCAGGCGGCAACATCAGCGTCTACACCAACGACCGTCCCTCCCTCGACGGCGCCAAGCAAGTAGGCAGCAACAGCTTCACGTCCCCGGACCTGACGATGCCGCTCCAGGAACCCACCACAGCGCAGTACGTCATCGTCTCAATCAAGACCCTGCCCAAGCTGGCAGCGCCCAAGACCCGCTACGGATTCGGCCTGCGTTTGGCTGAGATCAAGGTCCAGTAGCCGGGCTGAAGCCAGACAGTTACCCGCCGGTCCTCGCTGCCCGGACGGTACCCTGAGTGGTGGTGTGCTCCAGCAGCGCCCGGCCAGACCGGAATATTCAACACCAAGAAGTAGTTGTGCCATGTGGCCGGCCACCCAGGCGGGCGCATCGACAAAGGAAGAGGTTCACCGTTCAGTGAGCAACGCAGAAAACACCGCGTCCGAAGTACGTGATGTCATCATCGTAGGCTCCGGCCCCGCGGGCTACACCGCCGCGGTGTACACGGCGCGCGCGAACCTGAAGCCGCTGCTCCTGGCCGGATCAGTGACCGCTGGCGGCGAATTGATGAACACGACCGACGTCGAGAACTACCCGGGTTTCCCGGACGGCATCATGGGCCCGGACCTGATGGAGAATTTCGAGAAGCAGGCCGCCCGGTTCGGCACCGAAATCCAGTTTGAAGACGTCACGGAATTAGATCTCGACGGCGACATCAAGACTGTGACGATCGGCTCGGGGGAGACCTTCCAGGCGCGCTCCATCATTTTGTCGATGGGTTCCGCCTACCGGGAGCTTGGCCTACCCAACGAAAAGCGCCTCTCCGGCCACGGAGTCAGCTGGTGTGCAACCTGCGACGGTTTCTTCTTCAAGAACCAGGACATCGCAGTGATCGGCGGCGGCGACTCGGCAATGGAGGAGGCACTGTTCCTCACCAAGTTTGCGAAGTCCGTCACCGTGGTGCACCGCCGCGACAGCCTCCGGGCCTCCAAAATTATGGCCGACCGCGCCCTGGCACATGAGAAGATCAACTTCGTCTGGAACAGCGGCGTCGAGGATGTCCTCGGCCAGGACAAGGTCACCGGCGTCCGGTTGAAGAACCTTGTGGACGGTACCGAAACCGAACTCGCCGTCACCGGCGTCTTTGTGGCGATCGGCAACGATCCCCGCACCGACCTCGTCAAGGGCAAGCTGGACCTGACCCCCGAGGGAACCATCGCCGTCGACGGCCGCACGTCGAAGACCAGTGTCAAAGGTGTCTTCGCGGCCGGCGATGTCATCGACCCGACCTACCGGCAGGCCATCACGGCCTCGGGGTCAGGCTGTGTCGCAGCCCTCGACGTCGAGCACTACCTCGCCGACGTCCACGCCTAATCGGCGCACAGCAACCAACCGAAGAGAGAGACAAGCTATGAGCAACGCAAAAGACGTAACAGACGCTAGTTTCAGCACCGACGTACTGGGTTCTTCCAAGCCGGTCATCGTGGACTTCTGGGCTGAATGGTGCGGACCGTGCCGCAAGCTCGGACCAATCCTGGACGAAATTTCCGTGGAATACAGCGAGAAGGTGGACGTCGTCAAGGTCAACGTTGACGATAATCCTGCGATTGCGGCCCAGTACGGCATCACTTCGATCCCGGCCGTCTACCTGTTCCAGGATGGCGAAGTGAAGGGCACCGTCATCGGGGCCCGTCCCAAGCAGTTCTTCGAAAAGGAATTTGCGGACGTTCTGTCCTAGTTCCTGTGTGGTCGGCGCCCAGCGCGGACCACAGCTAAAGTGGCCTCCCCTCCGATCCGGAGTGGAGGCCACTTTTGTCTGATGTGGCAGGCTATTGACTTGGACGCGTGCTGCCCGTGCGCCTCATGGCTAGTGTCCGTGGGATAACAACGCCAACTAGTTGATTCCATGCATTAGTTTCGCCAGATTGGGTCACTTCACGTCGGTGAGATTTCCCCTAGGGGGAGTAGGGGCCACCCAAGACCAAAGCCCCGGAGGCACGGTGGGACTAACGACACGAACCGGGTTCTCGGAAGTTCGGCGCCCCGAGTCGGGCCCCGGACTCGAGGGAATGTTTCACGTGAAACATGAACGCTGCCCCCCGCCCCAAAAAAGCCACCGCGGGATGCGGAGTAAGCGCCGGTTCACAATGTTTCACGTGAAACACTACTGCTCACCGGCCCGATGTACGTAGGGATTGCTTCCACCTGGTCGGCGCGTCCCCGCGTGGGACACAACGGTTCCCGGCGTTTCACGTGAAACATCGACAAAAGACACCATGCTGCCCTCGACGGTTTCAAATTGACTCCGCACATAATGGCCACGGGGCAGAACACGTGCATAGTCAGTTCCGCCGAACCAACGACTG
>DASWAW010000506.1:0-5273 GCA_036390955.1 Arthrobacter sp. | reverse complement strand
TTCTTGGCCAGCAGTTGCTCGGTGCTGTAGGTATGCGGAACCACTTCCGAATACACATTCGCTTCCCGGACGCGGCGGGCGATCAGCTGCGCGTACTGGGCACCGTAGTCAACAACCAGCACGGGCTTGTGGGACGTCTGGGATGCAGTGGGAGTAGTCACCGTACTAGCCTACTTTGCGGCGCCGTCCGCCCGCACATTGAGAAGCCGGCCCGGGGCCGGAAAGGGCCGCCGGGTAAGCGAACTCACACAGCCTCAGTAGCGCTGCGGGGCCTGCGGGTTGGCGGCCAGTTCGGCCTCCACCTCGGCATGGAACTTCTTCTCGACGAAGAAGGACAGGAACGGCACGACGCCGCCGAGGGCCAGGATGATCATCTTCGAGAACGGCCAGCGCATCAGCGACCACAGGCGGAAGTTGGACATCAGGTACACCACATACATCCAGCCGTGCACGATCAGGACCGCGACGGAAAGGTTCACGCCGCCTATGACCCCGGGCGGCTCGGCGTCGGCGAAGCCGATGCCGAAAGGCTCACCGGTGACGGCGTTGGTGCCGCCGGCGAAGAGGTACTGGCCGAACGCGTACCGGGCGATCAGTTCGGCGCAGAGCAGGAGCAGCATGGAGCCGGTCATGTAGGCGAGCACCTTGTAGAACTTCAACGCGGAACGGATCTGGGCCTCGGTTCCGCCGAAGCGGCGCTTCTTGCCGCCCGCGCTTCCCGTGGCGTTGGACTGCTGCGGCTGGACGGCAGGCTGGGGCTCGATCATGATTGCACTTTCGGGTCGGAGGGGTGCGGTTCGTGGGGGTCGGGTTCCGGGAGGTGCCGTGCCGCGGCTTCCTGCTCCTCGTCGAGGGCGTCCTCGAGCCCGCGGCGGTAGTCGTCCTTGACCAGGCGCCACCAGATGAAGAGGGCGAAGCCGGCGAACACGACCCACTCCGCGGCGTAGAAGAGGTTCAGCCAGTTGACCTTCCCGGCGGGCGGCTGCGGCCCGACGTTCAGCGGTTTGACGTCTCCGCCGGACGCGGCGGCGCTGACGTCGCGGCCGGCGGAGGTCTCGGAGCCCGCGGCAACGAATCCGGGGTAGCTGCTGACTTCCCAGATGTTGATGAGTTCCGCGACGGAGACGGCGCTGGCCCGGCCGGGGCCGGCGTCGGTCCCGGGCAGCGGGGCTTCGGACGGCAGCAGCCGTCCGGTCAGTTCGATGGTGCCCGACGGCGGCGCGTCGGCGTCGGCGGGGTCCGCAACCCAGCCGCGGGCAACCGGGATCCAGGTCTGCGGCGAGGCGCCGGCTCCGGTCAGGACGGGGGCATCCTGTACGGCCAGTGCCGAAACGATCCAGTAGCCCTTGGCGCCGTCGTTCAGCCGGCCGGGGACGAGGACCTGCTTCTGCGGGTCGTAGCTGCCGGTGGCGGTGACGATCTGGTCAGCGACCGAGCCGGGGAAGAAATCCCCGGGCCGGAGCACGGTGGTGAGCGGTTTGGGTTCCTCGGTGGTGGTGGCGACCGTCACCTCGGGCTGGGTCGAGCGGCCGAACTGCCACTGGCTGAGCAGCACAAACACCCCGGAAACGACGAGCGCGAACACCAGTCCGGCGATCCAGCGGGGTTTGAGGGCAGTTTTCAGCACCCCTTAACCGTACTTCGTCGGCATGTAGAACAACGAAACGGAGTGTGCGACGGGGGCAGAGTGGGCCTGCCCAAGAGTGTGGGGCAGCAGGGTCCCTGCGTGGCCTGCCCCAATCCCTAGTGGTCGAAGAAGACCAGGCTGGAGTTGATGAGTTCCGCGATCACTTCGGGGTCGTAGGCGCGGCGGAGCGATTCGCGGAACGATTCCTTCGACAGTGACCGGGCAATGGTGGCCAGCACTTCGAGGTGCTCGGAGAAGGAACTGGCCGGGGTGGCGATCAGGAGGACCACTGTCGCGGGCCCGTCGGTGGCCCCGAAGTCCAGCGCCTTGCCGTATTTCGTGATGCCGACGGCGATGGAGGTCCGGGAGACGAACTCGCTGCGGGCGTGCGGCAGGCCGATGCCGCCTGGCAGTCCGGTCGCCATCTGGTGTTCCCGGGCGTTGACGTGCTTAAGGAAGCCGTCCAGATCCGAAATGCGGCCGGCGGCATGCAACCGCTCCGCCAGTTGGCTGGCAGCGTCGAACTTGTCGGTGGCGTCCATTTCAAGGATCACCATTTCGGGGGTGGTGAGCTCGGCGTCATACCGGTCAAATGGTTCCGCCAAGAGTTATCCCTTCGAAGTGGCGTCAGTACGCCGGCAGACTCAGGTCGAGGCTGCCGGCGGACGCTGCCGGTCAACGCAGCGGAACGATGTCCTCGACGCCCAGGCGTGCTGCGTCAGCGGATTCGTCATCCGGCTGCTCCTGGCTGAGCCGTTCGGCGTCGACCCTGGCCAGGTAGTGCTTGATCTCGCCCTCGCGCTGCGCATCGCTCCAGCCAAGGACATCTCCCATCAGTTTAGCGACTACCGGCGCGGCGGACACACCGCGGTCCCAGGCCTCGATGGAAATCCGGGTGCGGCGGGTCAGCACGTCCTGCACATGGCGGGCGCCCTCGTGGGTGGCGGCGTACACGGCTTCGGCGGCAAGGTAATCATCCGCGCCGGGCAGCGGCTCGGCCAGTTCCGGGTTCCCGGCGATCAGCGCCAGTACCTCCGGGGCCATGGCGCCGTACCTGTTGAGCAGGTGCTCAATCCGGGCGACGTGGACGCCGGTCTCCTCAGCCATCCGGTTCCGCTTGTTCCAGGCGGCCTTGAATCCGCTGGCACCCAGCAGCGGGATGGATTCCGTGCAGCTGGGCGGGACACGTTCGTCCATGCTGCGGGTCGCCTCGTCGACGGCGTCCTTGGCCATGACCCGGTAAGTGGTCCATTTGCCGCCGGCCACCACCACGAGTCCGGGGACCGGGTGGGCCACGACGTGTTCGCGGGAAAGTTTGGCGGTGGAGTCGTTCTCCCCGGCCAGGAGCGGGCGCAGCCCGGCGTAGACGCCTTCGACGTCCTCACGGGTGAGCGGGCGCTTCAGGACCTTGTTCACATGCTCGAGAATGTAGTCGATGTCCTTGCTGGACGCGGCCGGGTGGGCCTTGTCGAGGTGCCAGTCGGTGTCGGTGGTGCCGATGATCCAGTGCCGGCCCCAAGGGATGACGAAAAGGACGGATTTCTCGGTCCGCAGGATCAGCCCCACGGTCGACTGGAAGCGGTCCCGCGGCACCACGAGGTGGATGCCCTTGGAGGCACGGACCTTCAGTTGGCCCCGGTCGGTGACCATCGCCTGGGTCTCGTCGGTCCAGACCCCGGTGGCGTTGATGACCTGCTTGGCCTTGATGTTGAAGCTGGAACCGTCCTCATGGTTGACCACTTTGGCACCGACCACACGTTCGCCCTCGCGCAGGAAGTCGACCACGGACATCTGGTTCACCGCGTGGGCCCCGTAGTAGGCCGCGGTGCGGATCAGGTTGGCGCAGTACTTGGCGTCGTCGACCTGGCCGTCGTAGTACCGGATGGACCCGACGAAGGCGTCGTCCTTAAGGCTTGGCGCGGCCCGAAGGGTCCCCCGGCGGCTCAGGTGTTTGTGGAACGGCACGCCCCGGCGCTGTCCGGTGGAAATGGACATGGCGTCGTACAGGGCGATGCCGGCGCCCACGTAGGGCCGTTCGAAGAAGGGTTTGGTGAGCGGGTACAGGAAGGGAACCGGCCGGGCGAGGTGCGGGGCGAGCGCCGAGAGGATCAGCCCGCGTTCATGCAGCGCCTCCTTGACCAGGCCGAAGTCGAGCATCTCCAGGTAGCGCAGGCCGCCGTGGATGAGCTTCGAGGAGCGCGAGGAGGTGCCCGCAGCCCAGTCGTTGGCCTCGACTATGCCGACGCTCAGGCCGCGCGTGACTGCGTCCAGAGCGGCGCCGGTGCCGACGATCCCTCCGCCGACAATCAGAATGTCGAGTTCCTTGCCCGGGCTGGTGGTGCCCCTGAGTACCGCAAGTGAAGCTTCGCGTTCCGCAGGCCCAAGGGCACCTCCGGCCTTGGGAGAACCGCCGGGAAAACTGTTCATGTCACGCCTCCATCCGCATCATCGCTCGTAGTGCACCACACTACTTCCAACTTCCCCGGATGGGCAGGGGGGTCAGTTGCCGGCGTAAGGCGAGACGACGACGTCGACCCGCTGGAATTCCTTCAGGTCCGAATAGCCGGTGGTCGCCATGGAACGGCGCAGCGCACCGATCAGGTTGGACGTCCCGTTGGTGTGGTGGCCCGGCCCGAAGAGGACCTCTTCGAGGACTCCGACAGTGCCGACGTTGACCCTGTCGCCGCGCGGAAGTTCAAGGTGGTGCGCCTCCTGGCCCCAGTGCCAGCCCTTGCCCGGCGCTTCTTCGGCGCGGGCGAGGGCACTGCCGAGCATGACCGCGTCGGCGCCCATGGCGATCGCCTTGACGATGTCACCGGAGGATCCCATGCCGCCGTCGGCGATCACGTGGACGTAGCGTCCGCCGGACTCGTCCATGTAGTCGCGGCGGGCAGCGGCGACGTCGGAGATGGCGGAGGCCATCGGCGAGTGGATGCCGAGGGCGCGGCGGGTGGTGCTTGTGGCCCCGCCGCCGAAGCCAACCAGCACGCCGGCGGCCCCGGTGCGCATCAGGTGCAGGGCCGGGGTGTAGCCGGCCGCCCCGCCGACGATCACGGGGACGTCGAGTTCGTAGATGAACTGCTTGAGGTTCAGCGGCTCGTGGTCCTTGGAGACGTGCTCGGCCGAGACGGTGGTGCCGCGGATCACGAAGATGTCGACGCCGGCGGCCACGACGGTCTTGTAGTGTTCCTGGGTCCGCTGCGGGGTGAGGGAACCGGCCACCGTGACGCCTGCGGCGCGGATCTCCGCGAGCCTGGTGGTGATCAGTTCCGGCTGGATCGGCGCCTGGTAGAGCTCCTGCATCCGGCGGGTGACTGCCGGGCTGTTGGTTTCGTCCTGGAGGGCCGCGATCTGGTCGAGGACTGCCTGCGGGTCCTCATAGCGGGTCCAGAGGCCCTCGAGGTCGAGGACTCCGAGTCCGCCGAGGCGGCCCAGCGCGATGACGGTTTCCGGCGACATGGCCGAATCCATCGGCGCTGCGATGACCGGCATGTCGAACTTGTAGGCGTCGATCTGCCAGGCGACGGACACATCCTTGGGGTCACGCGTACGTCGGTTGGGGACGATCGCAATGTCATCCAGGGAGTAGGCACGACGCCCACGCTTGCCACGGCCAATCTCAATCTCGTAAGTCACTGCTCTAGGT
>DASWAW010000505.1:0-5204 GCA_036390955.1 Arthrobacter sp. | reverse complement strand
GATGTGCACGAGGTCCGGCAGTTCCCCGGTCTTGGCCTTGAGGATCTCGCCCACGGAGGCCTCGTCGCCGCTGGCCAGGAAGCCGTAGGAGCGCATCCACTGGTCGTTGAAGATCTTGGCGAGGTAGCCGCGGCCGGAGTCCGGCAGGATCACGACGACGACGGCGTCATCCGGCAGGTCCTTGGCGACCCGCAGGGCCGCGACGACGGCCATGCCGGAGGAGCCGCCCACGAGCAGGCCCTCCTCGCGGGCCAGCCGGCGCGTCATCTCGAAGGAATCGGCGTCGCTGACCGCGATGACGTCATCCGGGACGGACTTGTCGTAGTTGGCCGGCCACATGTCCTCGCCGACCCCTTCGACGAAGTACGGCCGGCCGGTGCCGCCGGAGTAGACCGAACCTGCCGGGTCCGCGCCGATGATCTTGACCACGCCGCCGTCGGACTCCGCGCGTCCGGCGGAGGCTTCCTTGAGGTACCGGCCCGTGCCGGTGATGGTGCCGCCGGTGCCGGCGCCGATCACGCAGTGGGTGATCCGGCCGTCGGTGTCGCGCCAGATCTCCGGCCCGGTGGATTCGTAATGGCTGGCCGGGGCGGCCGGGTTGGAGAACTGGTCGGGCTTGTAGGCGCCGGGGATCTCGCTGACGAGCCGGTCCGAGACACCGTAGTAGCTCTGCGGGCTGTCGGGGGGCACGGCGGTGGGCGTCACCACCACCTCGGCGCCGTAGGCCTGCAGCACGGCGCGTTTGTCCTCGCCGACCTTGTCCGGCACCACGAAGATGCAGCGGTAGCCCTTCTGCTGGGCCACGAGGGCCAGGCCGACGCCGGTGTTGCCGGAGGTGGGTTCCACGATGGTGCCGCCGGGCAGGAGCTTGCCGGTGCGTTCGGCCTCCTCGATCATCTTCACCGCGATGCGGTCCTTGATGGAACCGCCGGGGTTCAGGTATTCCAGCTTCACCAGGACCGTGGCCCCGATGCCGTCGGTAACGTGGTGCAGCTTGACGAGCGGCGTATTGCCGATGAGGTCCAGAACGGACTGGGCGTACTTCATAGGTACAAAGTTACCGTCTCCGCGGCCCGGGGCACGTCGCGGCGGCTCCCCGGGCACGCGGGTGCAAGAATAATCCGGTGAACCGTGGGTGTGTCTGGTGAGGCTGAAGAGTTACCTGCTCCCTGCCGGCATGCTGGCGGCAGGGTGCGCGGCGCTGCTCACCGGGCTGTTGCCCTGGCCGGCGTTCCAGGAACTGGCCGGCCGCACCGTGCCGGTGCTGACCTTTGTGGTGGCCATGTCCCTGGTGACGGAGCTGGTGGACGACGCCGGGCTGTTCCGGGTGGTGACGGAGCGTCTCGCCAGGCTGGGCCGGGGCCGGGTGTTCCTGCTGTGGCTGCTGGTGATCGGCCTGGCCACCGTCTCCACCGTGTTCCTGTCCCTGGATACGACGGCGGTGCTGGTGACGCCCGTCGTCGTGCTGCTGGCGATTCACGCCCGGATCCCGCCGCTGCCCTTTGCGCTGACCACCATCTGGCTGGCCAACACCGCGTCGCTGCTGCTGCCGGTCTCGAACCTGACCAACCTGCTGGCCCAGGACCGGCTGAACCTGAGCCCGGCCGCCTTCGCCGGCCTGGTCTGGGCACCGGCGCTGGTGGGGATCGTGGTCCCGATCGTGCTGTTGTGGCTGGCCTTCCGGAAGGACCTGGCCGGCCGCTACGGGCCGCAGCCGGTCCACAAGCCGCGCGACAGGGTGCTGCTGTACTCAGCGTCGGGGGTGATGGCGCTGCTGTTGCCCGCGCTCGTCTCCGGCGTGCCCGTGCAGTACCCGGCCCTGGCGGCGGCGGCGGTCCTGCTGGGCCTGTTCCTCTGGCGCCGCCGCTCGGTGCTGCGCTGGTCCATGGTTCCCTGGCGGCCGCTGATGCTCACCGCGGGGCTGTTCATGGTGGTGGAGGCGCTGCACGCGAACGGCCTGACCCGGTTCCTGTCCGGCATCGCCGGTTCCGGAGAGTCTCTGCCGGCACTGCTGCAGCTCGCGGGCCTGGGCACGGGAGCCGCGAATGCGGTGAACAACCTGCCTGCCTACCTGGCACTGGAACCGGCCGGCAACTCGCCGGTGCGGCTCGCGGCGCTGCTGATCGGCGTGAACCTCGGCCCGCTGGTGACCCCGTGGGCCTCGCTGGCCACGCTCCTCTGGCACGAACGGCTCCGCACCCTCAACGTCGAGATCCGCTGGGGCGGGTTCGCGGCCGCCGGCCTCGCCGCCGTCGTCCTCACCGTGCCGCTCGCGGTCGTGGCGCTGTGGCTCACCAGCGGGATGCACTGACCGCACGCGGCGGGTGCCGGGCGCGGGCGTCCGCGGCGGGTGCCGGGCAGGGGCACCGGGTGCCGGGCGCCGGTTGCCGGGCGTCAGGCGCCTGCGTCAGGCGCCGGTTGCCGGGCGTCAGGCGCCGATGTCGTTCGCCCCATTCGCCCCGGCGGCGGCGCCTGCTTCGGGCGCGGCGTTCTGCCACAGGCCGACGATGTTGCCTTCGGTGTCCCGGAAATAGGCGGCCCAGCCCATGCTGCCGACCTCCTGCCGCGGCAGCACGGTGCTGCCGCCCAGGGCATTGATCTTCTCCAGCGCCGCGTCGATGTCCTCCACATCCACCGTGACAACGGGGGACGTGAGTTCGCCCTCGCGGTGGAACATGCCGCCGTTGATGGACCCCGGAACGGAGGGCATGCCCGACTCATCCGTCGGCGTCGTCATGAGCATGGCGTAACTCAGCTCCGGCATGGCGCTGATCTTCCAGCCGAACGCCGAACTGTAGAACTCCCGTGCGCGCTTCTCGTCGTCTGCGGGGATTTCGAAATGGATTACTCCGCCAGCCATCACACTCTCCTTAGAACAGGAATTCGGTGCCTCAGTCCATGGCGCGGGCGGTCCACGCCACAGGGAAATTCTAGGTCCGTGCCGCGTTCTGCCACAGGCCCACAATGTTGCCCTCGGAGTCCTTAAAGTAGGCGTTCCAGCCCATCCCGCCAACTTGCATTTTTTCCCGGTACGTCGAGCCGCCCAGCGCGGTGATCTTCTCCAGCGCGGCGTCGATGTCGTCCACGTCCACGGTGACAACCGGCGCCGTGAGCCCTTCCCCCCGTTTGAACAGCCCGCCGTTGATGGACCCGGGCACCGCGGGCCGGCCCTGCTCGTCCAGCGGCGTGGTCATCGCCAGGCTGTACTCCATCTCCGGCATAACCTCGAAGCCCCAGCCGAAAACCGAACGGTAGAACTCCCGCGCACGGTTCTCGTCGTCCGCCGGGATCTCGAAATGCACTACTCCACCAGCCATCACATTCTCCTCAGAACTTAGGGATCCGGGCCCGGCGGCAGGCGCGGCCGGTCCGAGCCACAGCCGGAGTCTAGCCCCGGCGGCGCGGGAGGATAAGGGGCCCACGGCCCGGGCAGCCGGTGCCGCCGCGGCACGGCCGCTGGCCCGGCAGGTGGCGGCGCCGGCCCTTGCCGTACGGCCGCTGTCAGGCGTTCGTGGAATCATGGTCGGATGACCATTGCAGATGTCCCCGCCGGCCTGGCCGCCGCGGCGGACGCCTCCCTGCGGTGGCATCCGGGCGGTCCCTTCGACCTGGCCCGGACGACCGGCACCCTCCTGCGCGGACACGGCGATCCGTCCATCCGCACCATGCCGGATGGCCTCTGGCTGGGGTTCACCACACCCGCGGGGCCGGCCACCCTCCGCCTCACCGCCGCCGGACCGCGGGCGGACCCCGCCGTCGACGTCCAGGCCTGGGGGCCGGGTGCGGTCGAGGCCGCCGACTCCGTGCCGCGGATGCTGGGCTGCGACGACGATTGGTCCGGCTTTGACGAGCCCGCGTTCCACGCCACGCTCCCCCGGATGGTTGTTGAGGCCCGGCGCCGGAACCACGCTGTGCGGCTGCCCGCCACCGGCCGGCTGATCGATTCCCTCGTTCCCACGATCCTGGAACAGAAGGTGACCGTGATCGAGGCCCGGCGCGGCTACCGCTATCTGATGTACCGCTTCGGGACCCCGGCCCCCGGCGCCGGCACCGTCGCGCCGGCCAACCTGATGGTCCAGCCCACCGCCGAACAGTGGCTGCGCATCCCGTCCTGGGAATGGCACAAGGCCGGGGTGGGTCCCCAGCGCTCGGCGACCGTCATGCGGGCGCTGCGTTCCGCCGTCGCCCTGGAACGTCTTGCCGTGCTGCCGGCCGCGGAGGCCTCCGCGAAGCTGCAGACCATTCCCGGCATCGGCGCGTGGACCGCCGCGGAGGTTGTGCAGCGCACGCACGGCTGCCCGGACTCGGTTGCCGTGGGCGACTACCACCTGGCGGCGTATGTGGGCGCGGCGCTGACCGGCCGCCGGACCGACGACGCCGGGATGCTCCGGCTGCTGGCCCCGTGGACCGGGCACCGCCAGCGCGTGGTCCGGATGATCGGCCTCAGCGGCTTCCGCAAACCGACCTTCGGCCCGCGGATGACCATCCAGGACCACCGCACCCACTAACAACGCGGGGTCACCTACGGCCCATGCGGAGCCACTTTATGGGCGCTAGGTGACCCCGCGTTGCTGTCCGGTGGCGGGTCGTCAGGGGCGAGGGAGCCGGGCCCTCTTGATCCGGGCGATGAGGCCCTCGAAGCCTTCGGCCAGGTCGTCGGCGTTGACTTTGTAATACGCCCAGCCCGCGTTCCGGAACGCCTCGTCCCGCCGGTTGTCGCGGGACTGCTGTTCCCGCGTGAGGTGCGGCGCGCCGTCGTACTGGATGGCAACCCGGTACCTGCGGTAGCCCAGGTCGGCGGCCGGCGAGCGCGGGTCATCCGGTTCCAGGCGCATCTGCAGCTCCGGCTCGGGCAGGTGCGCGTCCAGCAGCGCCAGCCGCAGGAAGGTCTCCGGGAAGGAGTCGGCACCCACCCGCATCTCGTCCAGGGCCAGCCGGGCTTTCTCGACTCCCTTCATGTTGGGATGCTGGCGGATGAGCAGCCGCAGCCCGTCCTGGTAGGCGTAGGGCTCGGTCCGCTGCTCGAGGCCGGGCCGGGGTACGCGGACGATCTGGTCGCCCAGGGCGATGAGGTAGTTGAGCGGCAGGTCCGCGGCCAGATCCAGCCAGGTCCGCGGCGGTGCGGTCACGGGGACGCCGTCGACGTCGGTCAGCTCCCCGGGGTTGCACCGCACCCGGTGGCCGGTGACCCCGGCCCGGCGGAC
>DASWAW010000504.1:0-1853 GCA_036390955.1 Arthrobacter sp. | reverse complement strand
GCCCGTACTCCCGCGCGATCTTTGCCTGGATCACAGCGCAGCGCATCGCCGGGTGGGCCAGCCGGTCGGCGGAGACGCTGAGCGGGATCAGGCCGGTCCTGGCGGTGACAAAGCGGTCGGTGTCCCGGTAGGCCAGGAGCCGCCGGCCTTCGATGCCGTCATGGTCCAGCACGGGATGCGCATCAAAGGCCAGATGCCCCGCAATGAAGGGCAGGAAGGCGTCGGGCCACCCCACGGGGCAGTCGATCCCGGTCATGTCGCTGGAGCCAAAGAGCCGCACAATCTCGCCGTCGCCGACGTCGAGGGCAAGGTGAGCCAGGCGGGCGGTGCCATTGCCCCATTCGACGACGGCGGCCGCCGTCTTCCGGGTCGCGGCGGCGAGGTCGACGCCGAGGGTCCTCACCGGGGACCGCCCGGGACCGCGGCCAGCGACACTGGGGACGCCATCAACTGCTCACTCACCTGTCACCGAGCGGTACCGGAGGGTGCCAGGGATCCCGCCCCGGCTGTCCAGGCCTTCCCCGGAGGCGAAACGGGCCCAGACGGCGCGGAGGGCCCGGCCCTGCGCGTTGATTTCCGCCCAGCTGGCGCCCGCAACCAGCCCTGCTCCCGCCCAGGTCTTCTCGTCGCCGAACAGCAGCGGCAGGTCCACGGTGTGCGCGGCACCGTAGAAGTTTCCCGGCGCAGCCCAGGACAGCACGTAGCTGTAGGCCGTGCCGCCGGCCCGGGCGTGCCGCCGGGCGAACTTCCGGGCGGACCGGCCATATACCGCCTCGGTCACGCCCCAGTTGATGGCCCGGACCAGGGCGGTGCCGAGCACCGGGACCTGGCCGAGGCGGCTGACGGCGCGGTTGCGCGGCAGGAACATCCGCGCCTCCTCGGCCGTGTGCCCGATCAGCACCTCGATCTCCGGGGCCGTGATGTTCCACGCGTCCTCTATGCCGGATTCCGGCGGCAGGGGGGAATGGCCGTACTGGGTGCCGAACGGCATGGCCGCGATCAGCCCGAACTTCCGGGCCACCTGCGACACCTGCTCCTCAACGGCCACAACGTCCATGGCCGGGGTGTCTTCGGTGACGGTTTCCGCGGCGATGCCCATGGCCCGGCTCATCTTTTCCCGGCCCCGGGTGATGCCCAGGGGTGCGCTTTGAATGATGGCGCGCCGGAACAGGGCGGGGGCTTCCGGGGTCGCCATGAGGTGGGCGACGGCGTCGCCCCCGGCGGACTGCCCGAAGGCGGTGACGTTGCCCGGATCCCCGCCGAACGCGCCGATGTTCCGCTGGACCCAGCGGAACGCCTCAAGCTGGTCCAGCAGTCCAAGGTTGGCGGGACGGCCGGTGCCGGTGGCCAGGTAGCCGAACAGGCCCAGCCGGTAGGTCACGGACACGACGATGACCCGGTTTTCGGCGACGAGGGCTTTGGGATCAAAGATCGCCAGGTCGCCGGAGCCGGACGTGTAGGACCCGCCGTGGAGCCACACCATCACCGGGACCCGCTCGCCGTCGTCGAGGCCGGCCGGCATGGTGATCGAGAGCCGCTGGCAGTCCTCACTGCCGGGAAGTTCCCCGTAGCGGGTGCCCAGAATGTCATCCAGGAACGGCACCGGGCCCTGCGGGCACGCCGGGGACAGGGACGTGGCCGCGAGGACGCCGGTCCGGTCGGGCGGACCCACCGGAGGCTGGAAGCGTCCCGCGCTGGCGTAGGGGATCCCGGTGGCGCGGACCACGTCACCGTCCCGCCATCCGGTGATCGGACCGCAGGGGGGATTGAAGGCAGGCGCAACGTTCATGGGTCAACGATTTCACACATTTCTGACCCGCCACTGACAACGCCGCGTGGGCTTAAACAGCACC
>DASWAW010000503.1:0-2343 GCA_036390955.1 Arthrobacter sp. | reverse complement strand
GACTCCGGCCTGACCAAGGTGATCGGCAACCAGGTCAAGGTTGTTTCCTGGTATGACAACGAATGGGGCTACTCCAACCGCCTCGTGGACCTCACGGAGCTCGTCGCAGCCAAGCTGGGCTAGGGTAAGACTCATGACATTCCACACCCTCGACGAACTGATCGCTGATGGTGTCCGCGGGCGGTACGTTCTGGTCAGAAGTGACCTGAACGTGCCGCTCGACGGCTCTACAGTGACGGACGACGGCCGCATCAAGGCCTCCCTTCCCGTGCTGGCGAAGCTCACGGACGCCGGTGCCCGTGTGCTGGTCACGGCACACCTAGGCCGCCCCAAGGGCGCCCCGGACGAGAAGTACTCACTCAAGCCTGCCGCCGCGCGGCTGGCCGAGCTCGCCCCGTTCAAGGTCTCCCTCGCGGACGACACCGTCGGCGAGGCCGCCAAGGCATCCGCCGCGGCACTCCAGGACGGCGAAGCCCTCGTCCTGGAGAACGTGCGCTTCGACGCCCGCGAAACCTCCAAGGACGACGCCGAGCGCGGCGCGTTCGCGGATGAACTGGTGGCCCTGACCGGTTCCAACGGCGCCTTCGTGGACGACGCGTTCGGGGCCGTGCACCGCAAGCACGCGTCCGTTTACGACGTCGCCACCCGGCTGCCGTCCTACCAGGGCGACCTGGTGCGCACCGAGGTCGAGGTGCTGCGCAAGCTCACCACCGACACGCAGCGCCCCTACGTCGTGGTCCTCGGCGGGTCCAAGGTTTCTGACAAGCTCGCCGTGATCGACAACCTCATCGGCAAGGCAGACACCATCCTGGTCGGTGGCGGCATGTTGTTCACCTTCCTCGCCGCCGAAGGCCACAAGGTGGCCGGCAGCCTGCTGGAAGAGGACCAGATTCCGGTCGTGCAGGACTACCTCAAGCGGGCAGCGGACGCCGGGACTGAGTTCGTGGTTCCCACCGACGTGGTGGTGGCCAGCAAGTTCGCCGCCGACGCCGGGCATGAAACGGTCCGCGCCGAGGCGATCGAAGACAGCAGCTTCGGCGCCCAGGGCATAGGCCTGGACATCGGGCCGGAATCGGCCGCCGCCTTCGCGGAGCGGATCAAGGGCGCCAGGACGGTGTTCTGGAACGGACCCATGGGTGTGTTCGAGTTCGCGGCCTTCGCCGCCGGTACCCGGGCCATCGCCCAGGCGCTGACAGAAACCGCGGCCTTCACCGTGGTCGGCGGCGGCGACTCCGCCGCCGCGGTCCGGACGCTCGGCTTTGCCGATGACCAGTTCGGGCACATTTCCACCGGCGGCGGCGCCAGCCTCGAGTACCTTGAAGGCAAGGAACTCCCCGGCCTGAGCGTTCTGGACCGCTAGACCAGCCAGCCGGCAGGGCGCCTGTCCCAGGACGGGCGCCCTGCCGGCTGTTCCACTGCTTTGAACATTTTGGAGACCACGTGACCACGTCAACCAACGGCAAATTCGACCGCACGCCCTTCATCGCAGGCAACTGGAAGATGAACATGGACCACGTCCAGGGCATCACCCTCCTGCAGAAACTCGCCTGGACCCTGTCCGACGCCAAGCATGACTACAGCCGCGTGGAGGTCTCCGTCTTCCCGCCCTTCACCGATCTCCGCGGTGTCCAGACGCTGGTCCAGGGCGACGAGCTCAAGGTCGTCTATGGCGGCCAGGATCTCTCCCCGTTCGACTCCGGCGCCTACACCGGTGACATCTCCGGCCAGTTCCTCGCGAAGCTCGGCTGCAGCTACGTCCTCGTTGGCCACAGCGAACGCCGGACCCTCCACCACGAGTCCGACGACGTGCTGAACGCCAAGACCAAGGCGGCCTTCCGGCACGGCATCACCCCCGTCCTCTGCGTCGGCGAAGGCCTGGAAATCCGGCAGGCCGGGACGCACGTTGACCACACGCTCGCGCAGCTGCGCGCCGGCGTCGAGGGGCTCACCCCCGAGCAGGCCGCTGAGCTCGTCGTCGCCTACGAGCCGGTCTGGGCCATCGGGACCGGCGAAGTCGCCGGACCGGAGGACGCCCAGGAAATGTGCGCCGCCCTCCGCGCCGAGCTCGCCACACTCTTCGGCGCGGACGTCGCCGCCAAGACCCGGCTGCTGTACGGCGGCTCGGTCAAGGCCAACAACGCCGCCTCGATCCTCAAGGAACGCGACGTGGACGGATTGCTGGTCGGTGGTGCCAGCCTGGATGCCGCCGAGTTTGCTAATATTGTCAGGTTCGAGAGTCACCTGCTGACGGATTAGTCCGGACACAATCGTGGCCCCCGCAATCCAAATCTTCTGAAAGGCCGTCGTGGACGTTCTTCATGTCATTCTGCAGGTTCTCCTGGG
>DASWAW010000502.1:0-24386 GCA_036390955.1 Arthrobacter sp. | reverse complement strand
GGGCGGCGCTGTTGTGTCCGCTGACGATTCCGGCCGCGGCCGCACACAAGAGGTCATGACTGACATAGCTTCCGAACCGTCCGCCGACTTCGTCAAGGAAAGCCCCGCCGGAATCCCGGCCGAGCACCTGCTCCGGGTCATCACCTTGAACATCGACCACGCCCCCGAGGCTGCCGAGCTGCGCACCGGCCTGGTCTGCGATGAGCTGGGCTACCTCCGTCCCCAGGTGTTGTGCCTGCAGGAGGTCCGCTACAACAAGGATGGCTCCTCCACGCAGCTGGACTCCATCGCGAACGCCACGGGCCTGTCGGTCGTGTCCGGCTTCCCCCAGTTCGAATCACGGCACGGGGACCTGACCGGCAACGCGATCCTCTCCACCCTGCCGAAAATTGAATCCGGGTCCTTCCTGCTCGGGACCCCGAACGCGAGCCTGAAGCGCGCCAACTACGCCGTCCTGCAGTCCGACTCCGGGCATGTCCTCATCGTCGTGTCCGCCCACCTGGCCTGGGGCGGGAACAAGGAACGTGACCGGCTCATCCAGGCGACCGCGATCGACGAGCACGTCGCGAAGCTGATGGCCAAGTACGAGGACAAGTCACCGATCGCCGTCCTGGCCGGGGACCTCAACACCCTCCCGGGCAGCGACACGAACCGGTTCCTCTCCGGACTGGGCGCCGGCGCCCACAACGGCTACACCTTCTGGACGGACGCGTTCGGCGCCGCCGGCAGCCCCGAGGAAGCCATCACGGTCGCCGCCGACAACTACTGGGCCCAGGCCACCGCCCGCAGCGTCGGGATCGTCTTCCCGGAAATGCTCCCGGACCGGCGCATCGACTACGTTTGGACGCTCGGCTGGGTGTACGGGAAGCCCGGATCCCCGGTCTCGGTCAAGCGCGCCTTCACGGACACGACCCGCTACGGCTACCCGGCCTCGGACCACTACGGACTCACCGTGGATTTCTGGACCCCACCGACCCCCGGCGCCCTTGTCGCGGCTGAGGTTGCCCACGACGCCGGCGCCCCGACCGGCCAGCTCGCCATCATCACCCCGGACCTGGAACCGGTCCTCGTCTAGCGCGGCAGCACTACCAGCAGTGAACGGGGCGGCCGGGGAGAGATACCCCGGCCGCCTCACACATGAAGCCCATGACTATGACCAGCATCCTTCTCCGCCCGGCCCGCGCCTAAGGGAGACTGATACCCGTGAAGAAGAAGCCCGCGTTCCGCAGCACCGCCCGGCCCTACCGGGTGTTCCTTGACGTACTCACCGTCCAGGGCGGGCACTGGAACCCGAAGATCGGCGCCGGGCAGGTCGTGGACCGCGGCCTGACCGATTACCGTGCGGAGGCCCTCACCGGGGGAGCGGCACGGGAGCGACTGCTCCTGGTTGCCGGGGCCCTGCCGCTGCGGCACCCGGTCTGGCTGGCCGGGATCACCGCCCTGGCCATCTTGTGCTGGATCCTCTTCCCGGGGATGCCGTGGCTCGCCGCGGTCGGGTCCGTCCCGCTGGAACTGGTCCTCATCTGCCACCTGCTCATCTGCCAGTACCTGGGGCGCCGCACCCCGGCGATTCTCCGGGCCCGGGCCAGCTCGGAAGAGGATGCAACCATCGCGGCCGTGTCCGTGAACGACAAATCCTGGATGGACCTGCGCCGCATCCACTTTGCCCTGCGCACCCTGCAGGCCCGGCACGGCACCCGCCATGACGCCGCCGCCCTGGCCGCAGTCAAGGCCGTCCTGGTCCGGGACCGGCCCAAGGAGGTCATGCCGGAGCCGATGCCGGGTCCTGACTCGCTGTTCGCGCCGGCCCCGTCCATCTTCGATCAGATCGTCGCCGTCATCACCGCCAAAACGGCTGCCGAGCAGATCGCCGAACTCGAGTCCCAGGCAACCGCCGCCCGGCCGATCCCCTGACCGGGCAGTGTCGCGGTGACAGAATCCGGAATCGCCGCACACATACGGTTCAACGGCCCCCCGGAGTGTAATCCCAACCTCCCGGGGGCCGCACCCAATTCTTTCTCAGGAGCATTCCCATGGCCGCACCGGCCCGCACCATCGAAGAGCTTGCCGCCGTCGACCTGACGGGCCTGGACTTCGTCGCCATCGACTTTGAGACCGCGAACTCCAAGCGCGCGTCCGTCTGCCAGATCGGTATCGCCAAGATCCGCAACGGTATCGTCACCCACCAGGCGACCGAGTACGTCATGCCTCCGCCTGGCCACCAGAGCTTCGGCGACTGGAACATCAAGATCCACGGCATCACCCGCCGGATGATCGACGGCGCCCCGGAGTGGCCGACCGTGCTGCCCCGGATCGAGAAGTTCGCCGGCGGCCTGCCGCTGGTCGGGCACAACGTCTCCGTGGAGCGGTCCATCATCGTCCAGGCCTCGGACGCATGCGAGATCGAATACCCCGAATTCGTGTACCTGTGCACGCAGAAGCTCGCCCAGCACCGGCTCCCGGAGGCGGACTCCTACAAGCTGAACAACCTCATCGAGTCCCTGGGCCTGGCCGACTTCACCCACCACGACGCCGGTGAAGACGCCGTCGCCTGCGCGAACCTCGTCATCCACCTGGCCCGCACCACCGGCATCACCGACCTGACCGAACTCTGGCCGGTCCCGCGCCCGCCGCGGCCCTTCCGCAACTATAAGAAGGGCTGACCATGATCAGCGTCCAGTGACGGCGGTCTCTGTGGCGGCGGCGGGCACACGGATGACAGGCGCCGCACACATAGGGAACATGCCTACCGACGCGCCCGACACCACCATCGACATCAAGGTCAGCACTCCGCTGCCCTCCAACGTGGTCATGACCCTGGGTGCACTCATCGACGCCGCCTGGCCCGACTCCCAGCTGGCCTTCAATGAGGACCGCTTCACCAACCAGGTCATCTACCGGATCAACAACGCCTCCCGGCGGGCTGTCCCGGACGAGGAAGCCGCCGCGCTGCACGTCGAACCCGCCACCGACGGCATCGACATCATCGGGCTTGGCCCGGAAGGGGTGTCGATGCTGACCCCGTCCCAGGTCGCCGCGAACCTGCTGCCGGTGATCAAAACCGCCTTCGAGGAGTTCCCCGATGCGGAGAACTATCTGGAAATGCCTATCATCGATCCGGAGACCCACCACCGCTACGTCCTGACGTTTGCCCGGTCCAAGGAACAGACCCCGCACGCACTGCGCATGGTGGCCGAGGCGGCGCTTGTGACCGCCCGCGATGAAACCCGCAACGAGGCCCACAGAACCTACGCCGCCGCGCTCTGGGGACTGAAACTCAAAGACCGGGCCGGGCGCCCGGACACTTACGAAGCCGGCGTGACCGCGGCCCTGGACGCCGTCCGCCAGCTCAGCCCCCGGAATTACCTGCTGGAGAACGACGACGAGGAAGACTCCGCCGGTGAATGAGCAGGACGAGGACGTCTACGGCCAGATCACCGGCACCACCCCGCCGGAATACGCCCCGAAGCGGGTCCCGCAGTGGAAGCTTGAAGAGATGGCGACCGGCCGCCAGCCTGGACCGGACAGCTGGGGCGGCAGCGGATACTCCACCGCCTCGGCCGTCACCGCCCGCCCGAGACACCTCAGGCCCTGGCCGGTGCGCACCCTGGCAGCGGTCGGCACCGGGCTGTGGGCGCTGTTGAAGCTCATCCTGCGCCTGCTCTTCGGCGCGGCGCTCCTGGGCCTGGTCGCCGCCATCGGCTTGTACCTGCATGGGGACCTGCTCATCCCGGGGCTGGGCGCGCCGCCGGCCATCCAGCTGCCGGCCCCTGTCGCTGTTCCTGCGGCACCCCGCATACCCGCCGTTCCAGTGCCCGTCCCGGCTGCAGCTCCGCCGGCAGTGGACACCCAGGTGGCGGCCCCGCGGACAGTGACCGACCATCCGACGCCCGGGGTCGGGGAGAACCCCAGCCCGCTCGGTGCCCCGGCGCCGCTGACAGCAACCAGCGCCCAGCACGCCTTCATGCAGACCCGCGCCGACGGGTCCGCCGTCAGCTACGACCCGTGCCGGGCCATTCACTACGTCACACGGTCCGCGAACGCTCCGGCCGCCGGACCCGCGCTGATCCAGGAAGCGGTCGCCGCCGTTTCCCGGGCGACCGGGCTGGTGTTCATCGACGACGGCGCCACCACCGAGGCACCTGCCGCGCAGCACGAGTCTTACCAGCCGGCCCGGTACGGGGACCGCTGGGCGCCGGTGCTCATTGCGTGGGAAACCGCCGCCGAGGACCCGCGCTTCACGAACGTCACGAACGGGACCAATGTCCTGGGCCTGGGCGGCTCCGAAGCCGTCAGCATCGGGGGCTCCGGCTTCTCGTACGTCAGCGGACAGCTTGAACTCAACGGCCCCGCGATCGGGCGCATGATCGGCCAGGAAGGGAACGCCCCGGCCCGCGGCGTCATCGAACACGAACTCGGACACGTCGTCGGCCTGGACCACGTCCAGGATCCGGGCCAGCTGATGAACCCGTCCGAAACCCACGGTGTCTCCACATACCAGGCCGGGGACCTGACCGGACTCTCCGAACTAGGACAGGGGAAGTGCCAGCCGGGGCTTTGAGCCCACAGCCCGGGCCGGAGCAGGCACCGCGGGAGACAGCGCCCGGGCCTGCCGCACACATGAAGCTTATGAAGCCCCTCCTGGTCACCGTCCGCGAAAGCGGCCCGCCCATCCTTACCTCCCACCCGGACGGTTTCCCCGTTGACGGCGACGCCCGTCACCACGGCAGCCGCACCCTGGCGAAGCGGGCAGTCGAACTGATCGCCGCCGACCCGGCCCTGCTTTCCGCGGCCCGCGCCTGGCTGGGTGGCCCGCTGCACCCGTCCGATGCCGAACTCACCCCCGCCCAGGTCGCCCATCTCGTCCAGCGCCTCTACTGCGGCGGCGCCGCACGGTTCATCGCCTGGGTCCCGGCCGCGCAGCAGCTGGAAGCAGCATGAGCGCTCTGACGAAGTTCCGCACCTTCCAAGCGTCCATCGCGGCTGACGGCGTCAAGCCGGTCGGTTTCCTCGAGTGGTACCTCGGCCGCCTCGCCGGGGACCTGCTGGTGACAACCGCCAAGATGGCCAAGAAACGCGGCGACGGTGACGGGCTCAACCACGCCATCCTGGCGATCTGGGCCGGCAACCGCACCCGCGGCGGACAACTCGCGGCCCGCATGACACCGGCGGAGCTCAACCAGGCCCGCCGGGACGGGCGACTGCGCCTCGTCGTCGACCCGGAAATCTCCCCGCAGTCCTGACCCCTCCTGAAAGGCACCACCATGCAGGTAGCACTCATCCCCGCCGACCCGGCCGAAATGATCACCTTCCGCGACGTCAAGGACGGCGACGACCTCGCCGGAGAACTCAGTGCCCTTGTCGGCGGTGACTTCCAGGCACTGCCGATCAGCAACTACGCAATGACCATGTACCGGCACTACAACGCCAAGGCCGAAGCCCTGCCCGTCAACCACCGCGCCACCGTCCTGGCCAACTGGGCAGAAGTCGTCCATGCCGCCGACACCATCAGCGGCGACGTCGTCCTGACCGGACCGTCGGCTGTTGACGGAACAGACCTGCCGATCGTGGACACCCACAAATGGTGGCTCATCCGCTTCGACAACCAACAGACCGAACTTGCCGGCCTCGGCGTCGGCGACTGACCGCCCGAAGACAGAAGAGCCCCGCCCCGGCGGGCCCCTTTCTCGTGTCCGGGAACGGGGAGCGCTCGGCAGTACGCCGCACACATGAAGTGCATCAGACCCGCTGTTCTTGAAGGAGCACACCATGAAGGTAGCCATCATCCCCGCCGACTCCACGCAGCCGTTCCGGTTCGAAGACATGGAACCCGGCCTCAAGCCGCTCCAGGACGCCGTCGGCGGCGACATCGAACTCGTCGGCATCCGCAACGCCTCCATGAACATGTACCTGAACGAAGACGGCAAGCCCACGGGACTCCCGGCTAACGCCCGCGCCACCGAACTGGCCCACCGGTTCCATGCCATCCGCGCCGACGACTACATCACCGGTGACATCGTGCTGGTCGGACCCTTCGACGAGGACGGCGGGGACACCGACCTGACGGCCGAGCACGTCGCCCTGCTCGAGCTCTTCCAGGAGAACTCCCCGTTCGAGCGGGAGTCCCTGTGACCGGCGCACGGCTGTACCGCAACATCCCTCCCTCCCAGGAGGACCTCATCGCGTCGCTCACGGCCCGCTACGCCGACCAGGGCATCCGGTTCGACACCGGGTTCGTTGGCAGCGTCCCGGTCCAGTGCTCGGGCCGGATCGGCCGTCGGTTCTTCTACTTCCGGTTCCGCGGCGACACCACGTCACTGGCCATCGGAAACCGTGACAGCCGCCAGGACGCCGGCCGGGCCAAGCGGAAACGCCGCCACGCCCTGCGGGCCCTGCGCCGCGGCACCGCCTCCGATGCCTTCGGATTCGGGGACTTCTTCATCCGCCGCGACCTGCGCCGGGACACCTCCCTGGACCGCCACCCGTCCCGGCTGGTCCGCTACGCCGTCATCCATGACGTCACCGGCGAGCAGTACAACGGCTCGCTGGAAGATGATGAGGCCGCCGAACTGTTCGTCCGGCTCATGGCCCAGCTGGAGCCGGTGACCCGCCAGCGGGACTTCCGCAGCTACAAGGCGTACCGGCGCGGCTCCTCCACCTACCCGATGGACCCGCACGAACACGTCATCACCAAGCCGGCACAGCGACGCCGGTAGGGTGAAGCGCCGGACCAATCTATTCCGCAGAACGGACGAACATGAAGACAACGATAGCGACCGCCGCAATACTCCTGACCGTGTCCCTGACGGCGTGCGCCGGCCCGGCCAAGGACGCCCAATACAAGGACGTCAACGATCTGGGCCGCGCCTACGAGCAAGCCACCGGGGTGAAATGTGACGAGACGAAGAATGACATCGCGAAATACGGCTGGATTCAGACCGGCTGCGGAAAGACCGCAAACGTCATGCTCTTCACTTCGGATTCGAAGCGCGACGAAATCAAGGGCAAGAACCCGCTGAAGCCCGGCATGAGGTACGTCCAGGGCGGAAACTGGCTGCTCTCAGCCGACCAGTACGAAGCGGAGAAAGCCCAGCAGGGCCTCGGTGGACAGATTCTGGGGCAATAGCCCGCGCCAGGCACGCCACCGCTCTCCCAGGCTGCCTACGCATGTTCCCTGGCAGGACAGCCTGACGGAGAGACCGATGAGCGCAATGTACCCGGACGCCATTCCCGGCGTCGCCCTGCGCACCGGCCGTCCCAAACCGGCGAAGGCCCGCAAAGCCGCTGCACTGCTCAACGCCGCGCTCGGGGACGGGTTCTCCGCGGACACCCTGCGGGCGGTCAAGGCCGACGGCGGGATCCTGGTGAGGGCCGTCGAGGACGGCAAACTCCTGGGTGCCGCCACCGCCCACGTCCTCGACGAAGCCCGGATCAGCCGCCTGGAGACGCGGCTGCTGGCCGCCGGGGTCCACGACGTCGCCCTGCGCGGGCACCGGGTCGGGGAACTGAAGTCCGCCGCGGTCACCCGCGCCGCGCGCGGCAGGGGCATCGGCACCGCCATGATGCAGACCCGGCTGGCGTTCCTCAGGTCCGCCGGCTGCCGGTACGTCGCCGTGGCCTCCTGGGTCTCCGCCGACCCCGGACACTCCTCCCTCCGGATGCTTGAACGTGCCGGGTTCGCCCCGCTGGCGACCATCCGCGGCTACTGGGCCCAGGGGAAGTTCAGCGAATTCCCGTGCCCGGACTGCGCCCTGGCCTGCATCTGCACCGCCGTCATCCTCATCCTCGACCTGGATCCGGAGCACCCATGACCACCACGATCTCCACAGGCATCACCGTCGGCCTCGTCGGCTGCGCCTCCCAGAAGCTCACCCGCCCGGCACCGGCCCGGGACCTGTACGTCTCCCAGCTGTTCCGAAAAGCCTCCGCCTACGCCGAGGCGACGTGTGACCGCTGGTATGTGCTCTCGGCCCGGCACGGGCTCGTCCACCCGGACGCGGTCATCGAGCCCTACGGCATGCGGCTGGGAACCAACGACCGGACCTCCCCGCCCATCCACACCTGGGCCGCCGGCGTCCGCGCCCAGCTCGACGTCGAGCTCGCCGGGATCGAAGACCTCACCCTGGTTGCCCTGGCCGGGGAGCAGTACCGGACGGTGCTGCTGGGCAGCCGGTGGCCCTCCGTGGTCCCGATGAAAGGTCTCGGCATCGGCCAGCAACTCGGCTGGCTCACCGCCAGGCTCACAGCCCTAGAACCCGCCGGCACCTAGCGTCCCGGCATTGCCCGCCGGATTCGATACGGTACACACGGCGCTCCAGCCGACCAACCACTACGGGGGACCCATGAAGAAGATCGTCACCATCCTGCTCGCCGCACTCACCATCAGCGTCACTGCAGGGTGCTCCAGCGCTCCGAAGGCCGAGACCCCGGCCCCTGCTGCGACCACCGCGGCCGCCACCAGCACCATCCCGAAGCCGGACGCTGCCCAGACGGCGGCCCTGCGTGCCGATCTCGCCAAGATCAACCCGCTCCTGGACAACGACAAGTCCGTCGACAATTCCCGGAACCAGTGCTCGGGCATCCTGGGCGGCTCCCCTGAGGACAAGCTCCTCACCTCGACCAAGGCCCGGTTCACCGGCGGCCAGGTCAAAGACGTCTCCGACGCCGAAGCCCGGCAGATCCTCGCAGTGATCAAAGCCAACGGGTTCTGCAAGGCAGCCAGCTAGGCTCCCCGACAACAGGGTGATCAGCACCCACCCGCGCAGTCTCACGGACTCTACCTTGGTGCTACGTGCCCTCAACCACCCGAAACCAGCCAAATACAGGCCAAAAGTGTCTCACCAAGCCTGTCTCACTTGTGCTGTCTCACGGACCCTCAAGGCAAAATGACACACCCCGGATCTAGCATTCGCTCATGGGACTTCTACTCGGATACGTCAGGACGTCGACCACCGACCAGCACGGCCAGATGCAGTTTGACGCGCTCACCGATGCCGGCGTCAAAGAGGAACACATCTACTTCGACCAGCTCTCCGGAGCAATGTCTGCCCGTGAACGGCCGGCGCTGAGCAAGCTGCTGGGCTACGCCCGCGACGGGGATACTGTGCTCGTGTATCGCATCGATCGCCTGGGACGGTCACTTATCGACGTCCTGAATACTGTCGCTGAAATGCAGGAGCGGGGCATCGGGCTCAAATCCCTGGTGGACGGAATCGACCCCAGTTCGGCGACGGGCCGGCTCCAGCTGGGACTGTTTGCCACCCTGGCCGAGTACGAACGTGAGCTCATCAACGAACGCGTCCGGGCCGGCATCATGGCGGCCAAGGCGCGCGGTGTCCGGTTCGGCCAGAAGCCGGTCAACCAGGACACGGTCGAAGCCAAGCTCGAGGTCGCCCGCCAGCTCCTGACCAAAGGCAAGACGGCGGAGCGCGCGGCCGAGACGGTCGGCTGGTCCCGGGCCACCCTGTACCGCTACCTGAAGAAGTACGGCTCCGAAGTCCCCGAACTCGATGACCGGCATGTGGTGCTCGGCCGCGGCCGGTCCCAATACGCGGACAGTAAGCCGCTGCCGCCGCGCGACTAGGTGCCTGCACCCGCTGCCGACTGCACTGGGTGCCGACAAGGCGCCGGCGAAGCCATCGGGGGTGCCCTGCGCTTGGGCCGGAAGGGTGGGAAAAGAGAGTAACAGCAGCTCAAGGCGATATTTTGGCATCTTTCAGGTAGCGTCGCGACGGGCTGTACGGATAGGGCCGTGCCGCCGCTTTTCCCAGCCCGGCTTCACCCCACGTTTCATGAAAGGCCTCTCTCATGGCAGGAATCTTCTCTCTCCTCGGCGCCCTTGGCACCACCGGCAAAGTCGTTGTCGCAGCTTCGGTCATCGCAACCGGCGGCGCCGGTGCAGCGATCGCTTCCACCGCGACCGTCGCCGATACGACCACCACGGTCGCACCGGCCCCGGCAGCAACGACCGATCCGGCGGCAACCCCGACGACCGATCCCGCCGCTCCGGTAGCTACCGACCCGGCCACCACGTCGCCGACCACGGATCCCACCGCCACCCCGACGACGGACCCCACGGCTCCGGCAACGGATCCCGCAGCACCGGCCCCGGTAGCCACCGACCCGGCGACCACGGCTCCTGATGATCCGGCTCCGGTTGAATCCGAGCCCACCGAGCCCAGCGAAGCTGCCGAAGTTCCCGGCGGCAAGAGCGAAGCTGCCCACGTGAACGCCGCCGAGCACCGCGCTGCCGGCCAGGCGAACGCTGCTGAGCACCGCAACGAGCACAGCGACCACACGGCTGCCACCTACCCGGCCCCGGCCGTGACCCCGGCCGCTGCCGCAGCGACTGCTGCCGGTCACGGTGACTCCGCCGAGCACGGCAAGTCCCACAAGTAGCACCTGAGAGCGAAGCCCCGGAGCGAACATGCTCCGGGGCTTTTCTTGTGGCCTCCGGCTACCGTGTCCCAGGGGCGGCCCGCGTCCGGCTGCACATACGCTCAAAGCATGAGTTCCGAGCCCCTGGGGGAGCTGGAAGGCCAGACCTCCATCAATGAACTGCTCGATGAACCCATCGGCACCGTCCCGGTCCAGCTGGCCCTGCCGATCCCTGACTGTCCCCGGCCCGTTGCAGCGACCGGGAAGGCCCGGTCCCGTAAAATCGGTCGATGACCACGCGAGCGACCGGCACCTCCTTGGGCGGAGCCATCGTCCACACCCGAAAGCCCAAGACCCGGGAGAAGAACCCCACACAGTGCCCGGCATGCGGGGCAGGCAAGGGCGAACCCTGCTTCAAGAACGTCCCCGGCCGCGGGCTGAAATCCCTCCACCGGACCCACCGTTCCCCGGCGCCGGCCAAGAATCAGCCCACCCGGGCCGGCCACATCAAACAGGCCTTCCGGGCGGCCGCGGATCTGGGCCCGATCATTCTGGTCCCGCCTGCCCAGGTGCATGTGGCTGACGGCTCGCCCATCCTGGGGGACGGGCAGGCCTACGTGATGCGGTCCGGAAAGGTCTTCCACCCCACCTGGTGCTCAATCGTCGCCGAGAAATGGGACACCCAGCCGCGCGGGCTGCTCGTCATCGCTTCGGACACCGTCGGCGGGCGCCGCGAATGCAGCGCCTGCAAGGATCCGCTGGCCGTGTGAGCCCGGTCCCGCGGGTCTGGGCGTGGCACCTCCGGGCGCGCAGGTGGTGAAGGAGCGGCGGGAGGGTCAAGAGCGGCCGACGGCTTAGGCGGCCACATAGCGGCCCGATGAATCGGGCCTACAGCCTCGTCATCGCTGGTCGGTCCGCGTTACGGTCATCCTCGAGCTCCTGGACGGACCCGGTGACTCCGTGGGCGTCTTTGTGCGCGGCGGCCCGGGCCAGCATCCGGCGCAGCAGCTGCGTGCCGTGCTCTTCCGGCTTGGACCCGCCGGCGATGGCTGCGTGGATGTCATCGGAAAAGTGGTGCGCGCCGGCCGGGACCCTCAGCAGCGTCCGGTAGCGGCGCCACAGGCACACGTATTCCGGGTGCGGATCGGCCCCGCACAAGTCACACAGAGAGATGCGCGGCGGGGGAGCGGTCGGGTAGTCGAACGCGAGGGCGGTTTCCATCGGGATGCACCTTCCGTCGGGGTCATCAGAGAACATGCGTAGACGGTTGAATGCAGCTTGGTGGCGGCAGCGCCATCAAGGTGCATTCGGGCAGCACAAAGCCCCGGTTGCTCAGTACCGGGGCTTCATGGGTCGGTGGGGTCAGTGTGCGGCAAGCTGACGTCGTGCGTCGGCCAGTTCCGCAAGAAGCGCGGGAAAGACCGTGTGGGCGGTGACAATGAACGCAGCGTTGGCGCGCCCGTAGTCGGCGGGTGCGGTCGAGACGTCGGCGATGAGCCCGAACATGCCGCGGCCCTCCAGGATGATCCTGGTGTCCTGATGGACATCGGGGTAGATGCTCCAGGTGCCTGCCGTGGCCTGCGCGTGCAGGGCAGCGAGGGCTTCCAGATCGACCGGGACAGGGCTGCTAGGCATCCGTGAGGCCGTCGCCTGAGAGGTTCATTTCCCGCTCGGGGACGATGACGCCGCGGATCTTCCACAGCAGGGACGGTTCAATCCAGAACGAGGACGGGTTCTTGTCCATGATCGCCGCGACGTGGGCGCGGGTGTGGTGGCCGCACAGCATGATCTCGGACTCGTGCGTGGAGCCGTCCTCCTGGCGGAGGTTGAACCTGAATTCGGCCTGGGCGTGCTGCGGGCAGGTGTCGCAGCGGTCCAGGAGACCCAGCGTGCGTTCGGTGCTCTGCGCCTTCAGGGCCGCGTTCAGGCGGTCGGCAAGGCTAAGGAAGGGGGTTTGGACGGACGGTTCCGTCAGGATGGCTGTGCTCATAACTGCCATGTGTGCGGTCACCTAGTTTTCGCTCCCCGCGGCGTGCGCTGCGTGCTCCGGATGGATGAAATAGCGCCCGACCATGGCCAGGAGCAGTGCCACGCAGCCGTATTCGAACAGGTGCCCGGTGATCAGCCCGGCGGAGAACACCACGTACGCGGCCGAGCCCAGGACCGGAGCTGCAATCGTGTGCCGGTTCGTGATCGTGCCGATGAACGTCTCGGTGATGTAGCGGACGGCGAAGAACACCCCGGCGAATGCTGCCAGGGCCAGGGCGAACCACGTGCCGACCTGGGCGGAGCCGGCGGAACGGACCGCGGCTGTCAGGAACCCCGGGTCCAGGGCGATGATGCCCCAGATGATTGCCAGGGTCAGGACGGAGCCCAGGACGGTGAGGATTCTGGCCCAGACGCGCGGGTTCTGGAACGAGGAGGTCCGGGGGATCTCTGCTGCCGGGGTAAGTGTCATGGCGTGGCCGTCTTCCGTTGCGGTGCTTTGCTCTCATTCCGGACCATAGCGGCCAGGGCCGACACTGCGGCGGCCGCGGCGTCGGGTTCCAGGTCTTCCCGGAGGGCGGCGGCGCCGGCCCGGAGCACATGGGAGACGACCAGGGGTGCGAGGTGGATGGCGTGCAGGGTGCTGAACAGGTGGTCCGAATCCTCCGGGAACAGCTCCCCGCAGGTGCAGCCCTTGACGCCGGCGGTGAACCGCGGCTGGTGGCCGGCGAGCAGATCGGAGGTAGAGGCGAAGATCCGATGCGCAGGATGGGTCTCCGCTCCGGGCCGGGCACCATTGGCACGCGAAACGCTGGCGTACTCGTCCGGGTGGGCCGCCGTCAGGGCATGGCTCATGCGACGGACCTCAATTCCGGGTTCTCGTCGACGGTCACGACGTAGCCGAGACGGGTAAAGGAAGCACACGCCGCCTTCGGGTCAACAGCCAGGGCGTCCACCGCCTTCTCGAAGCTCCGGTGATCCACCGCGTGCCACGGGTCCGTGCTCGGGTCAGGGCCGGCAAGGTAGGCGCCGACACGCTCCAGGAAGCTTCGGCCGGACGGCGGTTCCGGCGGTGCCCACTGCAGTTCGATGACCGTGTCCGCGGCGGGCAGGTAGAAGCGGTGGACATCGGAAGGGGGCATACCGGACATCATGCGTCGATCCGGGCACAAGTGTCACCGCGTGGAGATCCCGGTGCTGAAGTCCGGATCACCGCTGCAGCCGCTCCCTGTCCAGCTCGAACAGGGCAGCGCAAGCGGCTTTCATGGCCTCGGTGTACGCGGGGTCGATGACGGCGCCATGGGAGCCCTCAGTGACAAGTTCCGGTGTGATCGCGGGCAGGTACGCGGCGGCGACGTCGGTGACGAGGCTGAGCTGGGCGGAGCGGCCGAACACAACGTGCTGGACGGCTGTCATAGGGTCGATGCCGTGCTCGTGGGCGAGGTAACCGGAGTAGGCGTTAGCGCCCACATCCCGGGCGCGCTCAGCGTCGGAGGGCAGTGAGGCGAACACCGGCGCGGTGTCGTCCCCGTCAATGCCCAGGAACCGGCGGACGCCGCCGTCGTACACGGGGCGGAGGTTGAAGGAGAGCATGTTGGTGTACCCGGGCCGGGCGATGACCCGGGCCCAGGCGTCCTGGCGTTCGGCCCAGTCGGCGTCGGTAACACCTTCCGGCGGCTCTTCGGAGCTCCAATAGCCGTACTCTTCGACCTCTTCAATGGCCCGGAAGGCGTCGGTGAGGTCCTCGTTGTAGGAGATCAGCAGGATCAGGTAGCGTCCGGTGGCCGTGTCCAGGCCGATCTGGACGCCGAACTCGTTCGGGTCGAGGTCGCGCTCCATCGGGCTCAAGGCGTCCTGTTCTTTCTTCCAGTCCCGCCAGGCAGTCCAGCCGGCATCGTCTCCTATGGGTGCGCCGCGGAACCACGGGGTGTCGATCGCTTTGACGTACAGCCCGGCGAGCAAGGCCGCGTCGGCGGTGTCGCGGGCCGGGTCCATCACTTCGCGCAGACGGGCGACGAACGTGAACGGGTCGATACCGGGCTTCAGCCGGTATCCGTGGCTGATGTTGGTGCTCATGGTGAGATCCTTCGGGGTCGGGAGCAGTGTCTCTGGACCTCATGTGTGCGGAAAGCACAGCGGAACTCCCCGCCACCGGGAAGGTGACGGGGAGTTCCGCTGTGCTGATAGACCTACCGGCCGAAGTGGGCCGCACAGCCTTGGCCTCATGAATGGCCTTCCACTGCTCCTGGCAGCCCTGCTCCCCAAGCTGCTTGATGCCGACAGGGATTCGGCCCGGTATCTAGGCCCGTCGCATCACTTGTCTTCACCCGGATGCCCTGGGAGAGTGTCTGGCTTGTCCCTCACATACATGAAAGCAAGGGTCACTATAAAGGGCAGGCACCAGAGGAAAGCCACGAGCGCGTCACCGACCCGAAACCCATTCATCAGAAGGGCGATGAGGAAACCCACCACCATGCCGATGAATCCGCCGACGATGGCCCTGCCTACTTTTGCTTGATTTACGCGCAACTTGATTTCCCCTTGCTGCCTAGTTAGCGAGTGGTAGTTCTACTGGCCCCATGGAACGCACTCAACCAATGAGCGCGCGAGGCCGCTGACCGCACCAAAGATCAAGCCTCCCCTTACTTGGGCCTCCCACTTAGGGTTCTTTGTGTACCACGCTTGCCCTGCTGCTGAGCCGGTTGTGATACCGAGGGATGACAACATCGCGCGTCCGGCGCACTGTTGCGCCGTATTCGGTCCGTGTGACTGACCACAATTGTTGAATGAGAAGCAGTTGTTCCCAACATGTTCTTCACACACACCATAAGCACTGCACCAGTCCGATCCAGTCGCTTTGGATGGCTGAACCGTTGCCTCCGCACAGTCCACGGAGGCGGAGCCGCCACCGTCCAGTCCGTCCAGCGGGCTCGCATACAGTCCGAGCGGATCCGATTTGTTCAGCGGGTTGTTGTCGGCGTAGGTGTAGATAGCTCGGGTCATTGATGCAAGCGGATCGACGCCGAGGAACTGAACGGTCGTCGGGTCGTAGTAGCGGGCCCGCAAGTAGTAGAGGCCCGTCTCGAAGTCCTGGGCCTGCCCGTTCCAGCGCAGAGTAGTGTCTGCTGTTCCGGTTTTTTGCGCCACGTTGCCATGGGGGTCGAATGTGTAAGTCGCGGCCACCGCACCGGCGCCGTCCGTGAGCAGACGCGTGGAGCCGTACTGGTCGTGCTGGTAGTAATAGGCGTTGCCGGTGGCGTCGATGTGTTCGAGTGGATTCCCTGCGGCGTCGTAAATGTAATGGACCGCGCCGTCGGAAAGCATGAGCGGCGCGGTCCTGTTGGTGTCCCACGTGTAGCTGTGCGCCGGTCCGGAGGCCGGCGTTTTGGAGGTCCGGAGTCCGTTGGCGTCGTAGATGAACGTCGTCCCATTGGCTGTCGTGAGCCGGTTGGCCTGGTTCCACGTGTAGGTGGACGTTCCGGTGGTCGGGGCGGGTCCGGTGAGGCGGTTGCCCTGGCTGTCGTGGGTGATCGGCGTCGTTGTCCCGCCGCGGGTGAACTGGGTCGGCTGGTTGGCAGCGTCGTACGTCAGCGTTGCGCCAGCGGCCAGGGCGGTGGGATTGCCGGCTGGGTCATAACTGTAGGTGGAAGCATTGATGGTGGCCAGCTGGTCCCGGTCGGTGTAGCCATAGCTTTCAACCCCCTGGCCTGTCCCGGCCGTCTGGGCCGACGCGAGGTAGCCGTTGTCGTTGCGCGTGTAACTGAAGGTCGCCAGGGTGGACGTGGCCGTGCTGGCCTCGATGGCTGTGGCGAGGCCCGCGGCGTCGTATGTCGTGGCGGCGGTGACACTGTTCGGGTAAATGGTGCTGGCTGGGCGTCCGTCGGCGGTGGTGGTGAAGGTCGTGGTGTTGTTGAGCCAGTCGGTGAGCGAGGTCAGATTGTTGGCTGCATCGTAAGTGCGAGCAACACTCTGACCGTTCGGGTATGTCTGGCCTGTGATGTTGCCGGCCAGGTCGTAAGAGTATCCGACGGTTTTGCCGGATCCGTCCGTACGAGAAGTGAGCCGGCCCAGGGAGTCGTAGCTCATCGTCGTCGTTCCGGTTCCATCAGTGATCGTGGCCGGCCGGTGGAGCGCCGTGTACGTGAACGTTTCCTTCGGCGTCACCCCATCGGAGTAGCTGGTTACCGTTTTGTCCCCTGCGGCGTTATAGCTCAGGGTGGTCTTTCGGCCCGAAGGATCGGTCTTGCTTGTCAGCTGGCTGGCGGCGTCGTAGCCGTAGGTGGTGGTTCGGTTCAGTCCATCCGTGGATGACGTGAGCCGGTTCCTGGAGTCATATGCATAAGCCGTGACATTCTCGGACTGGTCGGTCTGGGAGATAAGGTTCCCGGCACCGTCGTAGCCGCTGGCAGATACGGCGCCATCCGGGGTCGTCGTGGTGGTGTGTCGTCCCAGCGCGTCGTAAGCATAGGAAGTCACGCGTCCCTGGCGGTCCGTGGCGGTTGTCTTGTTTCCGGCAGCGTCATAGGTGAACGCGGAGATTTTGCCGAGCGGGTCCGTGATCGTGGCAAGGAACCCGGCCGCATCGTAGGCGTGGGAGGTGGTCGTTCCGGACGGCGAAGTGAGAGATGTTTTTCGGCCCAGGATGTCGAAGGCGGTTGTCGTGGTCCTCCCCAGGGCATCGGTCACTGTGGTCCGGTTACCGTAGGTGTCGTAACCAAAAGTGGAGGAGTTGCCGTTAGGGTCGACTACCGCGGTGACGACGTCGGGGTGTGCCGAGTCGCCGTAGGTGGACGCCACGACGGCGGACTGGCTGGTGCCCGCAAGGGGTCTGGATGAGGTGAGTCGGTTGCCTGAGGAGTCGTACGTGAAGGTGGTTGTTGTACCGGCCGCGTCGGTGCTCGTCAGCATGTTGCCGGCGGCGTCATAGCTGGCGGATGCTTGGCCTCCTCCGGCATCGGTTGCGCTGAGCTTGTTGCCGTGCTGATCGTAGGCCGCTCTAGAGGTGCGGTTGAGCGGGTCGGTCACCGATGTCCGCGCCAAGGTCGCCGGGTCATAGGCGTACGTCCAGGTTCCTTGCTGCGGTGTCCCGAGGCCTTCACTGCGGCTGATCATCTGGCCGGCACGGTAGCTTTCCCTCGTGACCCCTCCGCCCGGCGAGGTGATCGTCGTCTGGGCTTCAGTGCTGGTAGACCCGTAGGCAAGGATGAGGTCACCTGCCGCCGTTGTCTGCTTGACTACGCGTTGGCCCAGATCGTATGCGTTTACGGTGGTGCTGCCGCGAGGATCCGTCACGGACGTAAGCAGGTTGGCAGCGTCGTAGGTATAGTTCGTGGTGCGATTTCCTGGAAGAGTCACGCTCTGGAGGCGCCCCGCCGCGTCATAGCCGTAGTGCGCCGACCGGTTGGCAGGATCTGTGGCCGTGGCGATGCGGCCGTTGGAGCCATAGGTGAACGTTATGGTCCGCCCGCTGCCATCGGTTGCGGTGGAGAGCTTGCCTTGCTCGTTGTAGGCCAAGGCAATGAAGTTGCCGTTCAGATCGGCCTGGGTGGTCAGTTTCCCGGCCTGGGTGAAGGTGAAGACGGTCTTTGAGCGTCGGGTGTAGGTCCACGTTCCGTCGCCATTCGCGGCGAGGGTGGCCAGGACGCGGGAGGGCGCTGCATATGCCCCGGTGCCCGTGGGGGTGAATACGACCTGGGAGCCGTTTTCCTGGCGAATCTGGACGCTGCCGTCTGGCTGGAGCGAAAGGGCCAGGGAAAAGGGGCTGGACCAGCCGAAGCCAAACGTTCCGTCAAAGGCTGCGCGCTGCGAGGAGTATGTTCGCGCGGCCTCCAGTACCGGACCCCGGCTGGGCACCGTGATGTCGGTGTCATTCTCAAAGAACTCACCGGTGAGTGTGTTCACGGGGTCGCCGACGCAGGAGAAGCAATCATTCATTTCGGCAGGGTTGGAGCCGCCTGACGTTTCGTAGGGGGCTGTGGGCCCCTGCAGGCCGACCTGATTAGACACGGCCAGCATCGGGTTGGGCGGGAATTTGTTCGAGATCGTGCCGACTGTGGCCACGAAGCGATGCCCCGGGCTGGGGGTCGTGAGGGTGCAACTGATTCCGCTGCTGCACCAGCCGAGATAGTCCCTGGACTTGTACGAGAGATCCAAATCGAATATCTCGAAGTAGTTGTTTGTAGCGTCGATCGCATAGTTTCCGGTGGCTGTCAGGGATGAGCCGGAGCCAGTCAGACTGACCGTCCATGGAGGTGGCGTGAAGGACGACGACGTCGCCAGCACGCAACAGGTCGGCGCCCCCATAAAAGGGTAGGTCGCGACAGATGCCGTATAGGAGCTGTTCGCCTTTTTTGGCGCGAAGCCATCCCGGACGCAAGTTGTCCCGGTGGAACACCAATTACTGTTTGACGCTGCCGCACTTCCCGTGGCGTTGTCGTAGATGCTCAGGTAGCGCGCAGGCGCGTCCAGTGCGTAGTTTGTCGTAGCCGTGATACTGATCGTCGTGGTCACTGTTGGTGTGATGCCGATCGTCCACGGCGGCGGCGTCTGGCCGCCCGAAACCGCGAGGACGACCCCTGGCATTGCCTGGGTGGAGTTGTCCATCGTCACGATGGCGATGTAACGGCTGTCAGTAAACTCCGGGGTGGTGGTAATGCTGCAGGTGGTCCCGCTGTAGTAGCACCTGACCATTTCGGACCGATCGCTGGGAGCGCCCAGGTCATGGATCTCTAGGACATAACCTGACCCGACCTGCAGCGGCTTGTTCACCGTTGCCGTGAGGTGGACCCTCGTATCGACCTGCATAGCCAGTGTGACTGTCCAGTCGCTGGACTGCGTCACCACCGGGTCCGTGGCGACGATCATGGGAGCGACGAGCGTGGCAAGGGATTTGCTGCCCCCTTCTCGGGTCGGTGCCACACCGGCAGGCAGAATGGATTTCGGCGCGACTACCGTCCGGGCAACGGTTGCTGTGCTCTGAGCATTGACCGGGACGGGCTGGAATGGAGCGGCTCCTTGGGCCGGAACCGCGGCCGTCATGATGCCCGCTACCACCGCCACGACGGACGCTGTGCTCACAAGCCGGGCAAACGGCCACGGCAGCGAAAAAGCCGACGGTGCGGTACCGCCGGCTTTACGTGGTGAATCTGTGCGTGGCGCAGTGCGCCGTCCCCCAATGAACATTTGAGCCCCCAGCCGAATCAATTGATAGCCGTCACGCTAAACGTGTGGGGCTGGAGTGTACAGAGTTGGCGCTTGACAGTTTAAGTCAACCATTAGGGGCGCTCCTAGGCGGCGTGGTCCAGGTGTGCGATCGGGTGCTGCTGACGCTCGGTCAGGTGGGTGCGGACGAGGGCGTCGATGGCGTTGAACCGGGTGTCGCCGTGCTGCTTGGTGCCGCCGCCGAGATGGTCCGGGATCCATTCGCGGACGGTGCTGTTGGCCTTGGGCGCTCCCGTGACGGAGCCGATGAGTTCGCCGTCCAGGTACACCTCGGAGGTCACCAGGGAGGCGGCGCCTTCGCCGGCTTTGTGGTCCGGGCCCTGTTCGGCGACGCGGGTGCGCATCCAGGCCGGGCGGTTCAGCTTTCCGGGGCTCACCGGCTTCAGTTTCAGATCAGACATGTCAGGCATGTCCGCCATGTGTGCGGCAGCCCGGGCTCAGCTCACCGCAGCGCGCGGACCGTGACCTGGTAGCCCAATTCGGTGAATGCCTTCGTGGCGGCCTCGATGTCCTGGGCCTCGACGAGATCCACGGCGGCCCCGAGCGCGGCCGGGTTCACCTTTTCCTCCGGGCTTCCCGGGGTGGGTCCACCGAACACCAGGCCATGAAGCCGGGCACGGATCCAGCTGCTCCCCGTGCGCGCCGGCCGCGGCCAGGAGGCCTCGAAAGCCAGCCCGTGACGAGGCAGAAAGTAGCGGTGATCGGTGCGGGGTGTCATACCCATAAACATGCGCCGACAAAGCGTCCGGAAGGTTACATCCGGGGCATGTCCGCCCGTGATGTTCGCTACAGTTTGCGCCCGGACTTCCCGGCTACAGCAGGATGCGTCCGCCAGCCCAGGCCCGGGCCGCGACGAGGTCGATCTCGGTGGCGACGGGACCGTCCAGGAAGAAGCGGGCGTACTCGTTCTCCGGGTCCTCCGCGTGCAAGGCCCAATCGCTGACCACCTGATCGTAGGCGTCCACGATCCGGTGATCGTCGGCGGTGGAACCGAGGGTTTCCGCCAGGGCCTGCAGCAGGTCCTCGCGGCTGTAGAGGATCACTTCGGCGGGGTAATGCGGCATCGCTGATCTCCGGTTCTTAGGTAACAGCGGGCGCTGCGGCTCATATCGTAGTGGTGGCCGGTGACTAACGGTGACGTCCGGGAGCCGGCGTCCACTGAGGCTGTGTCATGCCGACTGAGGGTGTATGGCGCCGGGATCCTCGTCAATGGAATAGACGACCCGGCTCCGGTTCGTGATGGCGGCGAGGTCCTCCGTGGTGAGGCTGATCGCGGTCGACCGGTTTTTCAGGAACATCGCGAGCTCGTGCTGGGGCCAGAAGAGTTCGTCGATGAACGACCGGAACTGGCGGCCGCTGGCTTTGGAGTACCGGCGCAGCATGGCTGTGTCGGTGGTGCGCGGCCCGTGGGACAGGCCGACGTCGAGATCACCGAGCGGATCCACCGCCTCGTCGAGGTAGCTGCCGAAGATGGTCAGGGACCGGACGAACATCAGCTTGCCGGGGTCGGCGTTGTAGTCCCGGGCCCGCTGGATGAGTTCGGCCAGCAGCCGGTCGGCCGTCTTCCGGGAGATGGGCTTGCCGAAGCTGGCGATGCCGAGCGCATTGCCCTGCAGGGTGGTGATCCACCATGGGCCGGCGTCGCCGCGGTAGTGCCCTGCTTCCAGGTATCCGAGGCCGACCAGGTTGGCTAGCACCGGCCCTGCCGGGGCAACGACACCGTGCTTTTTCAGGACCTCTTCAGCCAGGTAGAGTCCACCTTCCTGGACATACTGCCGCATGATCTCCCGGGCCGCGGCGGCGGGCAGGCCGGCAATCACATCCGTCTTGGCGATCCTCATACTCCGCTGTCCCCTGACTTCTTGCCTGCCTTAGATCCTGACACGCCGCCCGGTGCCCACGGAAGCCCTGCGGCGGCCGTGCCGGCCGCGATGTGCTCGACCGGGTAGAAATCGATGCGGTCCTTGTCGGCGCGGGCGTAGATGAGCATGTTCCTGGCAGCCGTCCCAGCGCCGAGCAGGGCTTCGATCTCAGCCCGTGCCTCGGCCAGAATCGCATGGGTGACCCATTCGATGTCACGGTCGCCGGACCGGGCCCGGGTGAGGTAGTCGGGGGAGTCTTCGCCGCGGGGCGGACGCACCGGCCCGGGGGCCGCGGCGTCGATGAGGACCCAGACCTCCCGGTCCTCGTCGAGGATGATCGTCTCGTAGGCGCCGGTGAGAACTTCCCAGAGTGCGGCCGTCGAGATGGCCTCCTCGGAGCCGGGCTCAACCCAGGCGTTCGGGCCGGACTTCTCATGGATGGATTTGAGGCAGTAGGCGCCGGACACGAGCGAATCAGTGGCGACGGCTTCGAGTTCGGCTTCGGAGCGGACAATACGGAACGGTTGCATGGTGCTCCTACCAGGGCATCTGGGACTTGGGCGTCCCCTTGAGGACGGTGAACAGGGTTTCGTACTTGCCGGTGACAGGGTTCAGCTCCTGTATTGACATATCCTCGGCGGCGCCGCCCGCAGCGTGCACCCGTTGGCTGACCGCCGCTTTGGCGTAGCCAAGGGAAGTGTGCGCCTTCGTGGCCGGACGGCGGGACGGGATGAAAGACGTCCAAGAGCTCGGCGCCAACCGTTCCGGTGCGGCCGCGGCCGGGTCCCAGAGGACCCACGCTTCCGGGGCGCCGGCGGGGCAGTGCATCGTCAGGATCGACCAGGCCTCGTCAATGTTCCACTCACGAGTGGATTCGAACCCGACGAAGATGTCGCTCCGGCCGGCGTTCGGCGTGAAACTGGCCACGGCCTTCCGGAGCGCAGAGGAAGGGATCCGCGGCGGGCTGATGATCGCGTCGATGCGCAGGGCGGCAAGCTCTTCGGGGGTCGAGATGACTGCGAAAGGTTCCATGCACCCAATGTGTGGGGCAGAGGCAGGAACCCTCACCGGTCAGCCCCTACGGGCGCTTTGATCCCTGGCGGTGCGGTAGTCCAGCGCTGCCACGGTGATATTCCGGGTGGCGGCGGCAGCATCCGTGACAGGTCCGGAGGCTATTTCGACGGCTCTCCAAAGCTGGCGCAAACGGCTGTACCGTGCCTGCATCGCCGCAGCGAAGGCGCGGGATTCTTCTAGGAGTTCGGCCGTCTCGTCGGCGGCGTCGTGGAGCCCGCGTTCCCGAAGGCTGTCGACCATTGAGGCCAGGGCGTACAGGCGTGGGAAGACCTCGGCAGGAGCGGTGATGTCGCCGATCAGGCCGTAGGCGCGGGGCATTACCTGATCACCCGCCCAGTCTTTGGGTCGATGACCGGGATGTGGACGATGTGGGCGACCGGGCGGGGCCGGAGGGGCTGGCCGAGGCGTTCGCGGGCAGCGTTCGCGACCAGGTCGTTGATGTCCCCGACGAGGCTCAGCACGGTCGCTTCGTCCAGGGTCGGGTTCTTGGCGGCGTTCAGCCGGGACATGAAGTCGTCCTGGTCGGTGGCGAGTTCCTTCAGGGTCGCCAGGGAAACGTTCGGGTTCGCGGCCACGTACTCCCGGCACCAGCCGGCGTCCGAATCGATGTCGCCACGGTTGCCGGGCAGGCTGATCAGTTCGTGCAGCCGCTCGGGGGAGGTGGCGGGGTTCTGGGCTTCGTCACGCAACGGGGTAGTCATGGGAGCCATGTGTGCGGACCCGGCGCATCAGCTCACCGGGGAGGTTGCGTGGTCCAGAAGTCGTTCATGGCTTGGACAGCTTCGGCTTTGGTCATGGCAGCGACCCGCTCTTCCGAGATTCTCGCCGTCTGGGTCAACAAAATGACAAGCGACAGCGGCAACGCCGTTGGAGGGACTTCGGGGCCGCCCCGATCCGGCAGGACGCCATCTTTGATGCAGCTCCAGAATGAGTCCGCCGTAACCTCAAGCTGGTCCCTGAGAATGGCACCCCATAGTGATGGTCCGTAGGTAGTTCGGTTGACCGGACGGGAGATGCGTGTGCGCAGAATGCGGCCGTCGTGCAGAGGCAACTCGTAAGTGGCGTGGTGCCGGACTTTCTGCCCGCGGGCGTTTGTCGCCGGAGTCCAGTCCTCCTTCGTGCAGAACTGCTCGTGTTCATCACGCGTGCCAGGCCCGTGTTTGTCGCTCAAGAGTTGCTACCGGTCAGCCACTTGGCCAACTGCTCATCGGTGGACGAATCGATGATCTGGACAAATGCCCAATTTCCCGAGTGGTTTGGCGCGGCCTGCAGATGGTCTTCCCAGTCCTCGGCGTACTCGCGGAGCGCGTCAATGAGGTCCGCGGTTGCTTCATCCAGGGTTGCTCCCTCTGCAGCGATCGGCAGGCCTGGCATGAACATGGCCCAAGCGCCGTCTTCGTTGACGACCTGGACGTTCGCCGGGGTATTCCGGAACATGTACTGCAGGAGACGCGTGGTGTTGACCACGGACGCCGAGCTGGATCCGCGCTGCACAATGGTCAGCCCGCCGCGGTCGCTGGTGTCCAGGATGGTCTTGAACGAATTGCGCGCCTCGGTGAAGCCCAGCACCCGGCGTGCAGGAGTGGATGTATTCATTCACCCATCATTGCATGTACGTCAAGTACCTGACGTACCTTGCGAAGTTCGCTGCATGTCCCGGACAGGCGCTGCGTTTGCCGGTATCGTATCGCCCAGCGGCCCGCGGCGGCCGGCAGATCAACCGAAGGAGCAACCTATGGCAGGCAAGTTCGAGGTCTACAAGGACAAGTCCGGCGGCTACCGGTTCCGGCTCAAGGCCGGCAACGGCGAGACGATCGCTTCCTCGGAGAGCTACAAGACGAAAGCGGGCGCCCTGAACGGCGTCGA
>DASWAW010000501.1:0-1630 GCA_036390955.1 Arthrobacter sp. | reverse complement strand
AGTGAAGTCGTAACATAAACATCAAATAATAATCATCGCAATAGCTTAAAAAGGGCCTTATTCAAATGTATTTTTCCAACAAAAAAAATTTGTTTAATTATCTGAGAGGCTGAACGGAGTCGATACTCGTCTCCTAAATATCATAGCTGCACGGTAGTGCAAGCTGTTGTAATGGCCACTACTGATTTGATAGGAAACGGGCATTTTTGGACCGCCGGTAATAAAAAACCCCATAACCAATCGTCACCAAATTTTGCACAGGTGATTACGATCGGCTTGTTAATGTATGTGCAAATTTTGGTAGCAATCGGTTGCCGGGGGACTTCTCGGCACATGCGTGAAATATAACACTTCTGTCCCTTTTTAACGCATTATCCATCCATCCCTTTTTTTTCCTTGCGCACGTCCACAGGTCGAACGCCTGCACCGATTTTGATGGTTGATGGCTCAAACGACGCGTCTTGACACAAGGAAGTGCCTTTTGGGTATGCGAATGATGAAAAAATACTTTAAGGGGGTCTACGACCCCAAAAACCGTCGCTTTTTTCGATCTAGTAGGCAAGTCACGGCCAAAACTTTGGTGGTCAATAACTTTCAAACGGTACATTTTAGCCAAATACTTATAATGTATGACATATAGGAAATCATATCTAATCTTTCTGAATCTGCAAAAATATTCAGCCCACAGTGCCCCCCGGCCGAGATATTTGAACCAGTCTACCGATGTCCGATGCTTTCTACTACCGTTTAGTGTAAAATTAGACCCGAAACGGACTGAAATATAAACTTGACAACTAAACAAGTTGTCCGTCATACACCCGCATCATAAACTCAATTAATTACATGCACATAAACGCTTCAGCTTACTAGAATAGTCTCAACTTCACCGTCTGGCTTCTATCGTGAAGCGAAGGTGCCGTGTCGGTAAAAAGACGGTAAATCTGCCGCATTTCACTGCTAAGCAATTCATTCAGCAAATCGCATGATTCGGGTTTCACCCTGTGTGAGATAGTGGATGGTGTTTATATCTGGAAACTTATGAGGGTGGTGTAGGGCGGCTAAATAGCACGGTGAAACGTCTGCTTTGGGTCAAAATGTTATTGCGCAGTTAGGTTTCGCCGGTATCATGGTAACGTACACGTATGACGTCACTGACGTCATTGCCTAGCCGTCTGCGATACGCTAATAAGTAAATAAGTAAGAAAGAATTCGCTATTACGAAAACTCGAACGCTGTGACAGATGAAGAGTAAAGACATCAGGTAAGTTCATGCATCCATCCTATTTTTGTCTGCATGCGCAACTATATCAACAACAGAGCAAGCACGTTTGCTGTGATGCATTCGACTGTCGAATGGAAGCACTGTATGCTATGAAGAGGAGTAAAGCAAGGAAGAGTGGTATGGGACAGCTAATACACTGACAAATCTAGCGTTAACTGGCAGTCGAGGCAAATTCATTTGTCATAAAAAAAACAGCAAATATTTGCGGAAAAAACTTTCCATAGTTTACAACTGGGTGTAATGGTCACTAAATAATCAGAATGACACATTTAAAACGGCAAATATTTTTCATTTCATACTTTAAGTGCCTTGATAATCTTAACCATTACACGCGAAATCACCCATAGG
>DASWAW010000500.1:0-4060 GCA_036390955.1 Arthrobacter sp. | reverse complement strand
GGACCGGACGGCGCGGGTGAGCGTCGCCGTCAGCGCATTGAGGCGCTTGAGCATGCCCGCATGGTGATGCTCCACCGCCGCCATGGCTCCGGCTTCCTCGTCGGGGTTCGTGTTCAGGGGGTTGGCGGCCGGCTGGTCCATAGCGTCTCCTGGTGTCCTGGAAGGGGGGCGCGCCGGCAGGGGCGCGCAGGCTCCCCTCCCCACTGTACGGCGGAGACTCCCCCGGGCCCCGGGCCTTTCGACCCACCCGGGCCCCGGGCCTTTCGGCCCACCCGGGCCCCGGGCCTTTCGGCCCACCGGCCCGGCGGCCTGCTGCGGTTTTCGACGGCGGCTCCAGGCCGCCTTTAGGCGCGGCCACGACGTCCGCGCTAGCCTTGCAGCCTATGGTCGACGTCGAACGGTTCCGGAATCTCCTGCTTGAGGAGCGCCGCCGGAAACTTGCCCTCCTGCCCGCGCTGCGACGGGACATCACCTCAGTGAATGCGGCCCGGCAGAACTCGAATGTCGACGACGAGCACGACCCAGAGGGCTCAACGATCGCGTTCGAGCTCTCCCAGGCTTCGGCCCTGCTGGAGCAGAGCCGCCGTGGCCTGGCACAGATCGAGGCGGCCCTGGAGCGGATCGATGCCGGCAGCTACGGCCGCTGCGAAGTGTGCGGGGAAGAGATCGCGGAAGGCCGGCTGGAGGCCAGGCCCTGGACACCGTTCTGCATCCGGCACAGCGCGGGGCCCCCTGGCCGTTCCGGAACCACGGCGCGAACAACAGCATGACCGACGCCGCCCAAACCTGGTGGGCCCGGATACTCGCCGGATTCACCCACTCCCCGGCACCGCACGTCACCGGTACCGAACTCGCCCTGGTGATCCTGATCGCCGTCGCACTTTCCCTGCCGCGGGTGACCTGGCGGTATTTCGGGCTGCTGGCCACCGTAACCCACGAACTGGGCCACGCCTTCGCCGCCCTCATGACCGGGCAGCGCCTCGGCGGCATCCGCCTGGGCCTGGACCACTCCGGCACCACCACCAGCTACAGCCGGCGCCCGCTGGCGGCCGTCTGGTCCACCTTCTGGGGCTACCCGGTCCCGGCCGTGGTCGGCGCCGCCATGGTCTGGAGCGGCTTCAGCGGCTGGGGCCCGGCGGCGATGTCCATCGGGACGCTGATCCTGCTGGCCTCCTTCCTGTTCCTCCGCAATGGCATCGGACTGCTGATCACCGCCGGAGCGGTCCTGGCCGCCGTCATGCTCGTGCTGCTTGTCCCGCCGGAATTCAATGGCCATGTCATGATCGTGCTCGGCCTGGCGCTGCTGGTCGCCGCCGTCCGGGATCTCGGCAAGCTGGGCAACGTGCACCTGCGGCGCCGGGACCGGCTGGCGACCTCTGACGCCTATCTGCTCTCCCGGGCCACCCACATCCCCGCACCGGTGTGGATCTTGCTGTTCGCCGCCGTCGTCGGTGCCGCCTGGTGGTTTGCCTGGCAGCCCATGTCGCAGGTGTTCGCAACGGTGCCGGGCTTAACGCTGCACTAACCCGGCGGCGCCCCGGCATAGGCTGGGACCATGAGCACAACACACACAGACGACCCGGGCTTCAGCACCAAGGGTGCCTACGTCACCGGCGGCGCGGAGTTCACCCGGGACACCAACTACATCGAGGACCGGATCACGCGCGACGGCGCCCCCGGCCGGAACGGGGAGCCCGGCTGGCCGGTTGAGCCGGGACGCTACCGGCTGATCGCGGCACGGGCCTGCCCCTGGGCCAACCGGACCGTGATCGTACGGCGGCTCCTGGGCCTGGAGGACGTCATTTCCCTGGGCCAGCCCGGACCCACCCATGATGCGCGCTCCTGGACCTTTGACCTGGATCCCGGCGGCAAGGATCCGGTGCTCGGGATGGAGCGGATCCAGGAGGCCTACTTCCGCCGGTTCCCGGACTATCCCCGCGGCATCACCGTCCCGGCCATCGTCGACGTCGCCAGCGGCCAGGTGGTGACCAATAATTTTCCGCAGATCACCCTGGACTTCGCCACGGAATGGACCGCTTACCACCGGCCCGGTGCGCCGGAACTCTACCCCGAGGCCCTGCGCGAGGAGATCGACACGGTCAACAAGAGGGTATTCACCGAGGTGAACAACGGTGTCTACCGCTGCGGCTTCGCCGGCTCCCAGGATGCCTATAACGCCGCCTACGACCGGCTCTGGACGGCCCTGGACTGGCTGGAGGAGCGCCTCACCTCCCAGCGGTACCTCGTGGGCGACACGATCACCGAGGCCGACGTCCGCCTCTTCACCACGCTGGCACGGTTCGACGCCGTCTACCACGGTCATTTCAAGTGCAACCGGCAGAAACTCAGCGAAATGCCCGCGCTGTGGGCCTACGCCCGCGATCTGTTCCAGACCCCCGGGTTCGGCGACACCACCGACTTCGTGCAGATCAAGCAGCACTATTACATCGTCCACGAGGACATCAACCCCACCGGAATCGTTCCCGCCGGCCCCGAGCTCGGCAACTGGCTGACCCCGCACGGCCGGGAATCCCTCGGCGGGCGGCCCTTCGGCGACGGTACGCCGCCTGGCCCGGTCCGGGCCGGGGAAGAAGTGGCGCCGGGACACGGGGCGGACTAGGCCGGACGCCGGGCCGGGGGTTCGTCCAGTTGTCGCAGCAACATCCCCGCCCTAGGGTGAACCGGGTGACAACTACAGACGAGGCCACGCACACCGCAGGTCCCTCCCTGCCCAGCCGGCTCTGGCGGATGGTGGCCGGCAATGTCCGCTCGGCGTTGCTGTGGCCCCGGCTCCAGCTGGCCATGAAGGCCGGACTGGCGGCAGGTATTGCGTTCGCGATTGCCCCCCTGATGCCCGGCTCCGCCGCCGACTACCCGTATTACGCTCCGCTGGGCGCCCTGGTGGCGATGTACGAGAACGTCGCCGGCTCCATGAAGCAGGGAGTGCAGACGCTCGTGGGGCTGGCGATCGGGATTGGACTGGCCTTTGTACTGTTCATCCTCGGCAGCCCGTCGCCTCTGACGGTCGGGATCGTGATGGCCTTCGGCGTCGTCCTGGCCGGGCTCCCGAAGATCGGCGCAGGCCGGGACTGGATCCCGACGGCGGCGCTCCTGGTCCTCCTGGTCGGCGGCCACAACCCGGACCAGTTCTCCTTCGGCTACCTGCTGCAGATGGGGGCCGGCGTCACCGTGGGCATCCTCGTAAACCTCCTGGTCTTCCCGCCGCTGCACTTCCGCGCCGCCGAGCTCAGCATCGCGGAGCTGCGCCTGGCCCTCGCCCAGCAGCTCCGGGACATGGCCAAGGCCCTGAAGGAGAGCTGGCCGCCGGAACACGAAGACTGGTCCAAGCGGTCCGATTCACTCGAAGCCTCCGCCCGCGCTGTCCGGCTGGCCGTGGAGAAAGCGGACGCCAGCCGGCGGGCAAACCCCCGGCGCCGACTCCACCCCCGGGACATTGAACTGGACTACAGCAACCTGCGGGACCTGGAGCGGGTGACCTTCCACGTCCAGGACGTGACGCAGGTGCTCTCGGATGTCATCTGGGCCAAGGACACACCCTTTGTGGTGCCGGACGAATACGCCGCCCCGCTTGCCGACTGCATGTCCGCCGTGGGTGACATCCTCCGCGCAATCGAGGAGGAGAGCCCGGAAGGCCAGTTGGAGCGGATCGAGGCGGCCGACGCTGCAGTGAAGGCGCTTACGGGACGGATCGGCGCCGAGGAAACCGCAACCGACGCCCCCAGCGCGGTCGAGTCGATCCTGATGAGCCTGCACCGGATGCTGCGGGTCATGAAGTCCGCCGCGGCCTGACCGCCGCCGCTGATTCCGGCCCGACCGTTTAGAGCGCGGCGACCACTCCGCCGAAGTGCTTGCGTCCGGACCATGAGTTCCAAGCGAGGTAGTCAGACCGCTGCCAGGCGCCGTCCGCCCCCTGAACGGTGCTGATGTCCAGCGCCACCCGGGCCGGCAGGAACACCGGTGCCTCGAAGGTCACGTCCCAGCTGAACGAGTCGCCCTTGGCTGCACCCACGTCCGCCAGTGCCCTGGACGCCAGGTACAT
>DASWAW010000499.1:0-3305 GCA_036390955.1 Arthrobacter sp. | reverse complement strand
CCCACAACGGGACTGTAACCATGGTGTGGGGCGCAGGCATCCGCGTAATGTAGCGGTGAACCCGGTAGCCGCCGGGCTCTTTTCAGCTCGCCGGCCACCGGGACTGACACCTCGGCGCGGGGACTGAACCTACGTGCTACTGAGGGGAAACACCATGGGAATTTTGAATCTTCGACGCCGGCGAACGGCCTTGGCGGCCGGTCTCGCCACCCTGGCAATGGCGGTTGGTGCGGCGGCGGTCCCGGCGCAGGCCGTGGACAAGACCACGTACATTGCGCTCGGCGACTCCTACGCCGCCGGGCAGGGGGCGGGTCCGTACCTGGACGCCTGTTACCGCAGCGACAACGCCTATTCCGAGCTCGCCGCTGACACCAAGTCCGTCAAGCTGGTGACCAACGCGGCCTGCAGCGGGAAGACGACCCAGGACGTCGTGAAGAGCCAGCTGCGCCAGCTGAACAGGAGCACGGAGCTGGTGACCATCACCGCCGGCGGCAACAACCTTGGGTTTGGGGATATCGTCACCTACTGCGGCGCCAACCTGGTCAGTCCCAGCGTGGCCGGGGCTGCGTTGTGTGACAAAGCCAGCGCTGACGCGGCGGTGAAAATCGCCAGCGGGCAGCTCGCAGGTGAAGTTGCTTCCATGATCCAGAGCGTGAAGGCTGCCGCGCCGAACGCCAAGGTGGTGGTGACCGGCTACCCCTACCTCTACGATCCGGTCACTCCCAATCCGGCAATTCCGTTGTCCCTGTTCATCTACCAGGCCACCCTTCTGGCTAACGGACTGAACGACTCCATCGCCGGCGCCGCCGGGCCCGCCGGAGCGGAATTCGTCGACGTCAGGCCCGCTTTCGCCGGCCACGGCATCAACTCGCTGACGAACGACCCGTGGATCAACGGCGCCACCGGTAGCGCCGATAGCTTCCACCCGAACGCCAAGGGCTACCTGGCGTATTACAAAGCACTGAGCAAAGCCGAAGTCTTTTCGGCCCGCTAACGGGATCTGGCGGGCTAAGCGCTGACTTGGCGCCGCTTAGCCAGCCGGGACTCCAGGGCATTCCGGACCATCGGCCACTCGTGTTCCAGGATGGAGTAGACCACGGTGTCCCGCAGCGAGCCGTCAGCGCTGCGGGTATGGCTGCGGAGCACGCCATCCTGTTTGGCGCCGAGCCGCGCGATCGCCTCGCGGGACTGGTGGTTGAGCCAGTGCGTCCGGAACTCGACGGCGGGGCAGCCCAGCGTTTCGAAGGCGTGCCGCAGCAGCAACAACTTGGAGTCCGGGTTGCTGCCGCTGCCATGTGCGGACGCCGCGTTCCAGGTGGAGCCGATCTCCACCCGGGGCGTGGCGGCGTCAATATTCATGTAGGTGGTCATGCCGATCACCCGGCCCGGTCCGCCGGTGGCGGGGTCAATCAGCCGCGTGGTGAAGGGCAGCATGGAGCCGCTCTCCTGCAGGGCCAGGCGCCGTTCGATCTCGGCGGCCATCTGCTCCGGGGCGGGCACGGACGTGTACCAGAGGTGCCACAGTTCCCCGTCCCGGGCCGCCTCGACGAGGCCGTCGTGGTGGTCCGGGCTCAGCGGCTCAAGGACGACGTATTTGCCGGTCAGCGTGATGGGGGCGATCGCGGGCAGGTCCAGGGAAGTCACCGCACCATCCTACGGCGGGGCCACCGCGGCAGCCCTGAGGCATCCCGTGCCCCGGTGCGGCGGCATTGCGGGCGTCGTGGTTAGGCTGGGTCCATGATCACAGTTACCGGAACCGTCCACTCCGCCCTTGCGCCCGCCAGGGCCTTCGACTACCTGTCAGCGTTCGAGCACACCCCGGACTGGGACCCCGGGACGCCCGTGGTGAACAAGCTCTCCGAGGGACCGGTCGCCGTCGGGCACCGATACCACGCCGAAGCCGAGTTCCGGGGCAAGCGCCAGCCTCTGACGTACGAGGTGATTGAACTGACGGCAAGCCGGATCACGCTGCGCGGCGAGAACAAATCGGTCATCTCCGTGGACACCATCGACGTGTTGCCGGCGGGGGCCGGCTCCGAGGTGAAGTACACGGCAGAGTTCCAGCTCAAGGGACTGCTCAAGGTCGCCGAACCGTTTGTCCGGCCGGCGTTCCGCAACCTTGCCGGCCCCGCCATGGACGGAATAAAAAGGACCCTCGACTCCCTGGCAGCGTCCTAGCAAGACGCCCTCGAGCGTTCCACGCTGGCCCCCGCCGCTTACTTGCTCCAGTCGAAGAATCCCTTGCCGGACTTGCGCCCGAGTTCGCCGCGGGCCACCTTGTCGCGCAGAATCTGCGGCGGCGCGAAGCGCTCACCCAGCGTGGATGCAAGGTATTCGGCGATGCCGAGCCGGACGTCCAGTCCCACGATGTCCGTGGTCCGCAGGGGCCCGGTGGGGTGCTTGTAGCCCAGGACCATGGCGTTGTCGATGTCCTCCGCGGATGCCACGCCCTCCTCCACCATCCGCATCGCTTCGAGGGCAATCGCGACGCCCAGGCGTGAGGAGGCGAAGCCGGGGGCGTCATTGACGACGACGGCGGTCTTGCCCAGCGCGTCGACCCAGCCGCGGGCCGCCTGGGCGAGCTCCTCGGAGGTGTGCTCGCCGAGGACGACCTCGATCAGGGTGGATGCCGGCACCGGGTTGAAGAAGTGCAGGCCGAGGAAGTTCTGCGGGCGCGCCAGCTCGCGGGCCAGCGCGTTGACCGAGATGGACGAGGTGTTGGAGGCAAGGTACGCGTCAGCGGCCAGGCGTTCCTCGATGCCGCGCAGCGAGGCGACCTTCAGGTCCCAGTCCTCGGGGACGGCCTCGATGACCAGCTGGCGGTCCTTGAAGTCGTCATAGTCGACCGTGACGGCGAGCCGGGAGACCATCTCGTCCAGGTTGCCGTCCGTGGCGCCGCGCTCGATGCTCTTGGCCGCCGCGGATTCCACCCGCTCCCGGGCCGCCTCGGCCGACTCCTCGTCGCGTTCGACGACGAGGACGTTGGCGCCGTTGATCAGGAAGGCGTGCGCGATGCCGGCACCCATCCGGCCGCCGCCGAGGACGCCGACAGTCGCGGGCAGGTTCGCGGGGAGTACGGAGTTGCTCATGTTCAGTTCTTCTTCCGGTCTGATTCCTGCTCGGACTTCGTGGCTGACTTCTTGGCTGATTTCTTATCCAGAAATGCCTGCATGCGGTCGAACTTGGCTTGGGATTCGAAGAGGATCCCCTGCGCCAGCTGGTCGATCAGCGGGTGGGCCTCGGCGGGGGCGTGGAACACCGACTTGGTGATCCGGACTGCGAGGGGATCCTGCCCGGCGATCTTA
>DASWAW010000498.1:0-8484 GCA_036390955.1 Arthrobacter sp. | reverse complement strand
CTGCACGAAATGATGGACCCGGAATCCATTCCGCGGCTGATAGCGGCCGGCACCATCGAGGTCGCCCCGCTGGCCTACATGCGCGGGCGTACCCTCAACGACGCCTTCATCATCCTGGACGAGGCCCAGAACACCACGCCGGAGCAGATGAAGATGTTCCTCACCCGGCTGGGCTTCGGCTCCAAAATGGTGGTCACCGGCGACGTCACGCAGGTGGACCTGCCCTTCGGGACCCGGTCGGGCCTGCGGATCGTCGAAGACATCCTGCAGGGCATTGAGGACGTCAACTTCACCATCCTGGACGCCTCCGACGTCGTCCGGCACCGCCTCGTGGGCGACATCGTCAACGCCTACAGCGTCTGGGACGAGATCCAGAGGAACCGGGTCAAGCACTCCGTGGCCCGGGACAAGCGGGGGGACAACGCGTGAGCATCGAGGTCAACAACGAATCGGGCATCACGGTCGATGAGGCCGAACTGGTGCAGCTCTCACGGTTCATTTTCGAACGGCTCTTCATCCACCCGCAGGCCGAGCTGTCGATCCTGCTCGTGGACGAGCCGGCCATGGAAAAGCTGCACATTGAGCTGATGGACGAGCCCGGCTCCACCGACGTGCTGTCAGTGCCCATGGATGAGCTGACGCCGGGCACCCCGGACAAGCCGACGCCGCAGGGCATGCTCGGCGACATCGCCATCTGCCCGCAGGTCGCGGAGGTCCAGGCGATGAACGCCGGCCACTCCACCCAGGACGAAATGCTGCTGCTCACCACCCATGGCATCCTGCACCTGCTCGGCTTTGATCACGCCGAGCCGGAGGAGAAGGAGGAGATGTTCGGCCTCCAGCGCGAACTGCTCTCCGCCTTCACCGGCAAGGACGCCCCGTCAGAGACGATTCAGTGACGCCACTGATCCTGGCCGGCATGGCGCTGGTGTTTCTTAGTTTTGCCGCATTTCTGACCGCGGCCGAATCCGCTTTCAACTACCTGTCCCGGCACGACGCCGAAGCCGCGATCCTGCACAGCCGGGGCAACGCGCTGAAGCGCATCATGGCGCAGCCTGTGGCGCACATGCGGTCCCTGCGCTTCTGGCGCATCTGGTTCGAAATGGCCTCGGCCGTCGCCGTGACGGTGCTCTTGAACAGCCTGCTCGACAGCGTCTGGCTCTCGGGCCTGATCGCGACCGGTGTCATGGCGCTGCTGGGTTTTGTGATCGTGGGCGTGTCCCCGCGCCAGATCGGCCGGGTGCACTCGGCCGGACTGGTCCGCTTCAGCGCCCCGCTGATCCGCTGGCTATGCTGGGTGCTGGGGCCGATTCCCGGCTGGCTGGTTACCCTGGGCAGCGCCGTGGCCCCCGGCGCCCCCGCGGACAACGAGGCCTTCTTCAGTGAAGAGGAATTCCGCGAGCTCGTGGACCGCGCCACGGAGTCGGATGTGATCGAGGACAATGAAGCCGAGCTGATCCAGTCGGTGTTCGATTTCGGCGACACCCTGGTCCGCTCCGTCATGGTGCCGCGCACGGACATCCTCTGCATCGACTCCGGTTCCAGCCTGCACCGGGCGATGTCGCTGTTCCTGCGCTCGGGCTATTCCCGGATCCCCGTCATCGGCGAGAACACGGACCAGGTCCTGGGCATCGTCTATCTCAAGGATGTCGCCGCGGTCATCCACAACCTTGGCCCCGGCGAGGAGCCCCCGGTTGTTGACGAATTGGCCCGCGAGGTGCGCTACGTGCCGGATTCCAAACCGGTGAGTGAACTGCTGCGCGAACTGCAGAAGGAATCGACCCATGTCGCGATCGTCATCGACGAATACGGCGGCACCGCCGGACTCGTCACGCTCGAGGACCTGATCGAGGAGATCGTCGGCGAGATCGTCGACGAGTACGACACCGAAAGCGCGGAAGCGGTGGAACTCGGCGACGGAAGCTTCCGGGTCAGCGCGCGGATGAGCATCGAGGACCTCGGCGAACTTTTCGACCTGGAGCTCGACGACGACGAGGTGGACACCGTGGGCGGCCTGCTCGCCAAAGCCCTCGGGCGGGTGCCGATCGTCGGCAGCACCGTCGAGGTCCACGGGCTGTCCCTCCGTGCCGACCGGCTCGAGGGCCGGCGGAACCGCGTCAGCCACATCATTGCGTCCGCCGTACCAAAAGAAGAAACTGACCTTGAAGACCTTCTCGACGAGGCCGCACCAATCCAACAGGGAGTCTCACGTGAGCAAGCAGAATAAGTCCGACGGCGAAGCAGCCCACGGCGGCTACCGGGCCGGTTTCGCGGTGCTGGTCGGGCGGCCCAACGCCGGCAAATCCACCCTCACCAACGCCCTGGTCGGCCAAAAGGTCGCGATCACCTCGGCCAAGCCGCAGACCACACGGCACACCATCCGCGGCATCGTGCACCGGGAAGACGCGCAGCTGATCCTGGTGGACACCCCGGGCCTGCACCGTCCGCGCACGCTGCTGGGAAAGCGGCTGAACGAACTCGTCGCCGACACTCTCGCCGAGGTCGACGCGGTGGGCTTCTGCCTGCCGGCCAACGAGAAGATCGGCCCGGGCGACAAGTTCATCGCCGCCCAGCTCGCCGCCCTCGGCAACAAGCCGGTCATCGCCATCGTGACGAAGTCCGACACGGTGGACCGCCAGGGGCTCACCGAGCAGCTGCTCGCCGTCGCCGCCCTGGGCCGCGAGGTTCTCGGCGAGGACGGCTGGAAGGACATCGTCCCGGTCTCCGCCACCGACGGGTTCCAGGTGGAGACCCTCGCCGACGTGCTGATCAGCCACATGCCGCCGTCGCCGCCGCTGTACCCGGACGGCCACCTGACGGACGAGCCGGAAGCGGTCATGATCGCCGAGCTCATCCGGGAGGCAGCCCTCGAGGGCGTCCGCGACGAGCTGCCGCACTCCCTCGCCGTTGTGGTTGATGAGATCGTTCCGCGGGAAGGCCGGCCCGAGGACCGGCCCTTCCTCGACGTCCGGGTCAACCTCTTCGTGGAGCGGCCTTCGCAGAAGGCCATCATCATCGGCAAGGGCGGCGCCCGGCTCCGCGATGTCGGCACCACCGCCCGCAAGGCGATCGAGGCGCTGCTCGGCGCCCGCATCTATTTGGACCTGCACGTGAAGGTCGCCAAGGACTGGCAGCGCGACCCGAAGCAGCTTGTGAAGCTCGGTTTCTAGGGGCAGCACCAGGCGCAGGCCGTCCCTGCGCCGCTCCGATGGAGCCCGCCATCGGGGAATTCCCAGATTCGGACTCTAAAATGGGCGGACCCCTTTCGTGAAAGAAGGCTCAACTGTGTCTCGACCCCGTGAAGACCGTGCAGGCGGAACCGGATCCCCGGTTCGGTCAGGTTCTGCTGCCCGGCACACGGATGATCCGGCCGTCGGTCCGGCACGGCACCTGGGGGCGCTCCGCGGCATGCCCGGCTGGCTGAAGATCGGCACGGCCGCTGTTTCCATCCTGCTTATTGGCGTCCTTGCCTTTGGTGCCTACTGGGTCATCCGCCTGCAAGGCAATATCAGCAAGGCGGCCCTGTCGGCCGGGAGCGACAAAAGCGACGTCGCGGCGGACGACTCGCGGGACCGGATGCAGATCCTGATCCTGGGCTCCGACACCCGGGACGGAAAAAACGCACAGTACGGCACCTCCGATGACGCCACCGGCTACGGGCACTCGGACGTCATGATGCTGATGGACATCTCGGCCGACAACAAGCGCGTCAACGTCGTGAGTTTCCCCCGCGACCTGCTGGTCGACACCCCGAAATGCACCGACCAGGCAACCAAGAGGGAATTCCCGGCGCAGAAGAACGTGATGATCAACGCGGCGATGTCCGAGGCCGGCATCGGCTGCGCCGTGGACACGGTGAACAAACTCACGGGCCTGAAGATCGACCACTTCATGATGGCCGACTTCAACGCCGTCAAGGAACTCTCGAACACCGTGGGCGGCGTCGAGGTCTGTATCAGCGACGCCGTGTACGACCCGGATTCGAAGCTGCGGCTGCCCAAGGGAACCTCCACGGTGCAGGGCGAGCAGGCGCTGGCGTTCCTGCGCACCCGGCACGCCTTCGCCGACGGCGGCGACCTGGGCAGGATCAAGGCACAGCAGGGCTTCCTGTCCGCACTGACGCGGAAGATGAAGGAAGACGGGACGCTGTCCAACCCCGGCAAGATGCTGGAGATCTCCGACGTCGTTACAAAGAACCTGACAATTGACGAGGGGCTCGCCTCGATCCCCACCCTGCTGACGGTCGGGAACCGGCTGAAGAACATCGACCTCGGGAAGGTCGCCTTCGTGGCCGTACCGACGGTCCCGGCGACCAGCGACCCGAACCGGCTCCAGGTGGCGGAGCCCGCAGCGTCGCAGCTGTTCGCCGCGATGCGCAAGGACATTGACCTGACGGATCCGACCGCGACGCCGAGCCCCTCCGCAACACCGGACGCCAGTGCCAGCGCTGCGCCGACACCCAGCCAGACGCCCTCCGCCTACGACAAGGCGCTGCAGCCCGTCACGGTGGCGAACGGTTCCGGTGCCCCGGCGCGGACCCAGGAAATCATGCAGGCCCTTACCGCCGGCGGTTTCACCCAGCTCGCCCAGCTGGCCGCCCGGCCGGTCGTGACCACCGCGGTCTACTACGGTGCCGGTTACGACGACGTGGCCGCCGACGTTGCCGCGCTTCTGGGGGTTCCGGCGACGCAGGTGCTCCCGGCGGCCGGTGTCGCCGGCGTCCAGGTCTACCTGGGCAGCGACCTGGTGGGCGGCACCCCGAGCGGGGACGCCCCGGTGGAACTTCCCTCGGACATCGTCAACCAGACCGCCGGGGACGTCGTCTGCCAGCAGGCCAACCCGGAGCTGATCACCCGCTGAATCACCCCGCCCGGTAAGACTTACCGGGCGGGAACAGCGTGGTCCCGGTGAGTTCCGCGAGCCTCGCGGTGAGCCTGTCCTGGAAGTCCGTGTCGGTGACCACCGGGGCGGGCCGCCGCTGCCGGCGGTGGTGCCAGTACTTGCCGGAGACCAGGGCGGCGGGGTCGTCGCTGACCGCGAGCCAGCTCTGGGTCTCGTGGCCCATGGCCAGGTCGTCCGGCGCGCCGGCCCCGCCCATCCTGGTGGGAACCCAGCCGGGGTCCACGGAGTTGCTGAGCACCTCGGGCCAGTGCCGGGCGACGGCAGCGGAGAGCGCCGAAACGAAGAGCTTGCTCTCCGAGTAGGCCGCGCCGGCATTCCAGCGCCGTTCGGTCCAATCGATGTCCCGGAGGTTGCCGCCCGCCCCGAGGTGCATGCCGCTGCTGATGTAGATCAGCCGGCCGGGACGCTCGACCAGCGCGGTCAGCAGGTAGGGGGCCAGCACGTTCACCGCCAGGGTGCGGGCATGACCCTCCGGGGTCGCGGCGCGCCCCGGAGTGAGGTAGACGCCCGCGTTGTGGATGACGGCGTCCATCCGCCCGTACGTGCTGACCTGCCCGGCGAGGTTCCGGGTTTCGGCTGCGCTGCTGAGGTCACCAATCACGATGCCGGCCACATCCGGGGCCAGCCTGGCGAGGGCGGCCGCGCGTTCCCTTGAGCGGGCGTGCAGCAGGACCTCATGGCCTTCATGCAAGAGGGTCCGGGCGGTGGCCAGGCCGAGTCCCTCGGTCGAGCCGGTGATGAAAATGCGGGCCATGAGACGGGACCTTCCTTGTGCGGCTGGGCGCCGGTCTAAGCGGCCGGGGGCCGGCCCTGGCTGCAGGTGGCCGACCCCCGCGGTTCACCAGATGCTGACGCGTTCCTGCGGCGGCATCCACATGCCGTCCTGCTCGGACGTGCCGAATGCCTCATGGAAGGCATCGAGGTTTTTGGCGATCTGGTTGGTGCGGAACTCGTTGGGGGAGTGCGGATCGGTGGCGAGCCGGCGGATCGCCTCCTCGTTCCGCATGACCTGCCGCCAGCCGGCCGCCCAGGACGCAAAGAAGCGCTGCACTCCGGTCAGCCCGTCCAGCACCGCCGGCTCCTGGCCGCCCAGGCTGATCAGGTAGGCCTTGTATGCGATGGTCAGGCCGCCGAGGTCGCCGATGTTTTCGCCCAGGGTCAGTTTGCCGTTCACGGTGTGCCCCGGCGCCGCGGTGGGGGAGAGCGCATCGAACTGCGCCACCAGCCTGGAGGTCAGCGCCTCGAAGGCCGTGCGGTCGTCTTCCGTCCACCAGTTGCGCAGCAGGCCGCTCCCGTCGTACTGGGAGCCCTGGTCGTCGAAGCCGTGGCCGATTTCGTGGCCGATGACCGCGCCGATGCCGCCGTAGTTGACGGCATCGTCGGCGTCGGCGGTGAAGAACGGCGGCTGCAGGATGGCCGCCGGGAACACGATCTCATTGAGCAGCGGATGGTAGTACGCGTTCACCGTCTGCGGCGTCATCAGCCATTTCTCCCGGTCCACGGGCTTGCCGACCTCGTCGAGGTGCCGGTCGACGTCGGCGCTGTGTGCGCGTTCCACATTGCCCAGCAGGTCCGACGGGTCGATCTCCACGGCGGAATAGTCGATCCACTTGTCCGGGAAGCCGATTTTGGCCCGGAAGGAGTCCAGCTTCTTGAGCGCCTCATGTTTCGTTTCCTCGCCCATCCAGGCCAGGCCGCTGATGGATTCGCGGTACGCCTCGATCAGGTTCGCGACCAGCGACTCCATGCGGGCCTTGTGCGTCTCCGGGAAGTGCCGGGCGACGTAGATCTGGCCGACCGCCTCGCCGAGCGCGGCCTCGACGACGGCGACCCCGCGCTTCCACCGGTCCTTGTTGCGCGGCGTGCCGCTGAGCGTCGTGCCGTAGAAGGCGAAGTTGGCGTCAACGAAGGCCCGGGAGAGGTACGGGGCGGCCGCGCTGACGACGCGCAGGGCGAGCCATTCCTGCCAAACGGTCAGCGGCTCGGAGTCCAGCAGCGACGCGGCCCCGGCGAAGAAATCGGGGGTGCTTACGATAAGTTCGGCCCGCTTGTCCGGCGCGATGGCCGCAGCGTCGAACCAGGTGGTCAGGAGCGGGAAAAGCTGCGTCGCCTCGTCAGCGGATTTCAGGTTGTACGTCTTCTGCGGATCCCGCAGGGTGACCTTGTCCCAGTGGTGGGAGGCCAGCGCCGTCTCCAGCGTCACGACGCGGCCGGCCGCCCCCTCGGGGTCGGCGACCCCGGCCAGGCTGAAGACCGTCTTCACGTGGTCCGTATAGGCCTGGACCACCGGGGCGAACTTCTCCTCGCGGTAGTACGACTCATCCGGCAGTCCCAGCCCGCCCTGGCCGGTGTACAGCAGGATCCGGTCCGGGTTCCCGGCGTCGGGGGCGGGGTAAATGTAGAAGAGGCCGCCCACGTCGGCGCGGAACAGGCGCCCGGAGAGAGCCACGAGTTCGGCGACCGTCTGCGTGGCGAACACCTCGGCGAGCCGCTGCCGGATCGGGTCCAGTCCCTTGGCTTCCACCGCGGCCTCGTCCATGAAACTGTTGTAGAGGTCCCCGATCTTCTGCTCGGTCCCGGTGGACTCCGCGCCGCGGGCGGCGGCGTCCTCGATGATTTCCTTCACCGCGAGTTCCGAGCCGTCCCGCAGCGCCGTGAATGTCCCCTCCAGGGGCCGGTCGTCCGGAATCTCGGTGCTCTTGAGCCAGGTGCCGTTGACATGCTGGTACAGGTCATCCTGCGGCCGGACAGCGGCGTCGATGTTGGACAGGTCGATCCCCGAAAGTGGCACGGATGCTCCTTTGAGAGGCAGTCCGGCGCCGCCTTGTTACGGGACGCCGGTCTGCATGGTGGACGTTACGGAGGTATGGCTCCTTCATCTTACGCACCCGTGTTACTGTGAAATGGTGCGCGCAGAACTGCTTCTTCTTAGCTGCCGCGGCGAGGCCTCAGACGCGATCTAGCGCAAGGCCCACCCTCGCTGCGGAGTTTGTGTTGCCCGGCCACCCTTTCAGCAGGAATCACAGAAAAGGCCCCGATTGTAATGCGAAACGCACAGAAATCCTCAGGAATGCCCGTCCACCGCTACGTCCCGTTCCAGGACCTGATCACGGTTGAACTGCCGGACCGCACCTGGCCGGACAAGGTCATCACCAAGGCCCCGCGCTGGTGCGCCGTGGATCTGCGTGACGGCAACCAGGCCCTGATCGACCCGATGAGCCCGGCACGCAAGCTGAAGATGTTCCAGCTGCTGGTCCGGATGGGGTACAAGGAAATCGAGGTCGGGTTCCCGTCCGCGTCGCAGACGGACTTCGACTTCGTCCGGCAGCTGATCGAGGGCAACCACATCCCGGACGACGTCACCATCCAGGTGCTGACCCAGGCACGCGAGCACCTGATCGAGCGGACCTACGAGTCCCTCGTCGGCGCCCGGCAGGCCATCGTGCACCTGTACAACTCGACGTCGGTCCTGCAGCGCCGGGTCGTCTTCAACCAGGACGAGGACGGCATCCTGGACATCGCCCTGCAGGGCGCCCGGTTGTGCAAGAAGTACGAAGAGACCCTCCAGGACACCCACATCAC